>VGYL01000972.1 GCA_016872975.1 Planctomycetota bacterium | reverse complement strand
CCGAGCTGCGGCCGGAGTGGCCCTGGTGGCCCATTTGCGTGATGACCTTGGGCTGCTTCCGCGCCTCCTCGACCAGCAGGCGGACCTCGTTGACCGTGTGACAGAGTGGCTTTTGGCAGTAGACGTGCTTGCCCCGCCGGAGGAAGTAGGTGGCGATCGTGTAGTGATTGTGCTCCGGCGTCGCGATCAGGACCGCATCGATCTCCTTGCCAATCTTGTCGAACATCACGCGGTAGTCCGTCCAGAGCTTGATCCCCTGGAGCGTGGGCTTGTTCGCGATCTGTTTCTTGTGCCACGCCTCATCGACATCGCACAGGGCAATCACGTTGTCCGTCCCGGCCAGATGCTCCGCATTGCTCGAGCCCTGCATCCCCACACCGATACAGGCGATGTTGAGCTTGCTGTTGGGCGAAGCCCCGGCCTGGAGGATGTTGAACGGTGCGACGCCCACGGCGGACGCGGCCAGAGCACTCTTCAGGAAACCGCGACGATTCAGTGATCCCATGATGTCCACCTCCACGCGAATGAGGTCCCAAAGCTGCCCGTCCGCCCTGCGGACGCGGCATAGACAACAGGATACTCCGCCCGGAAACCGGCCGCAACCCTGCTTCTTCCGAAATTCAATGACCACCGCTCCGGACGTGCCCGGAAGATCCCAGATCACGCCTGCGCCTCTCACGTTTTCAGGTACCTCAACGGCACGCCTCGCACGTGAAAGTCCAGATGATTCGTCGTCCCTGTGAATCCCGGTAACTCGCGCCGTCACGCGTGCATTCAGGATCTTCGTCGACAGGGAGTCTGTCGATGCTTAGACTTGTGCCATGGTACGACTGGCAGGAACTCTTGATAGGTGCCCCGGAGGTGAATGATGAAGGAACGCTTCTGTACTGTCCCACCCGCCCTTCTTTGGGCCACCGTGTTGCTATCGTCCTTGCCTGGGACCGCCCACCTGGGTCCCCAGACGCCTACGTCTGTGTTTGGGAGCCCTTTCCCGATTGGCCTCGCGAAAGCGGCCGCTCAGGAGAGCGGCGTTTCCGGGGCGCCGCGGCCGGCCCCGGGACTGCACCTGGTCGATGCCGGGACGCCGCAGGGGTTGCAGGAGTTGTTCGCGCCCGGGCCCGATGCGCTGCCCTTGGTCAGTGCGCATCGTGGCGGGGCCGCGAAAGGGTTTCCGGAGAACTGCATCGCGACATTCGAACAGACGTTGCGGCACAGTTGGTCCATGCTGGAAATCGACCTGCGGTATACGAAGGACCATGTTCTCGTTCTGAATCACGATCCGACGCTGGAGCGGACCACCAACGGGACCGGCCGCGTCGCGGATCATACCCTGGAGGAACTCAAGCAACTGCGCCTGAAGGATCGGGAAGGCAATCTCACCGAGCACCGGATGCCGACCCTCGATGAAGCGATGGAATGGGCCCGGGGCAAGGCCATCCTCGTGCTGGACAAGAAGGAAGTGCCCGTGCCGGACGTGGTCCGCAAGATCGAAGAGCATCGCGCCGAGGCCTATGCCATGGTGATGGCGTACAGTTTCGAGGAGGTCGCGCAGTGCCATGCCTTGAACAAGGACATCATGATGGAGATCATGGTGGGCAACCGCCAACGGCTGGAAGCCTTCGACAAGACCGGCGTCCCCTGGCGCCAGACGATTGTCTTCGTCGGCCACACCCCGCCGCAGGACGCCGGACTCTGCGAGCTGATTCACGCCAAGGGGGCCCGTTGCATGGCGGGCACCTCCCGCAATATCGACCTGCGGTTTCTCCGGGGCCAAGCGTCCGGCATGGCGTCGCTCGAGCCGGACTACCGCGCCCTGCTCAAGCTGGGCGTCGATGTCATCGAAACGGACATCCCCTGCCAAGTGGGTCCGCTGCTGTACGCGGGCCAACCGGTCCCCGCGTCCAAGGCGAAGTACTTTCGGAAATAGACGATGACGGGGGGGCCCGGTCGCTTGCTTGTCGCCTCTCGCTTGTCACTTCCGTTCTTTCTTCTGACACAAACTTCTTCCACAAATGAGCCTCACGCCGTCCCGTTCCCGTTGCCGGTCGACCAGACCTCATCTTGGCCCGACCGCAGAACCACTGCGCATCATAACCCAGAGATGTTGGATCTCTACCTCATCCTTCCCAGAATCGACGGTCCGTTTGTGCACCGAACGATAACTGAAGATGCCCTTCGATTCGTCATCTGGAATACTCTTGAGGATCTCGGTTCCATCCCAAATGCATTCGTCCCCCAAGGGATTGTGTGCGAGTTCCAGAATCCAGCCGTTGATTTCCTCGAGCCAATGACTGGGCGTATCTGCCTGCAGGTAACCAATCATGGCCACCAGGTTCAACCGCACACCATGGTGCCCCAGCTTGAACCGCTGAATGCCGCCCGCTGGCCTGCGGCTCTTCGTGACCAAACGTGAACATCGGGAAGTCGTTTCGTGCCCGAACGTTCAGAAACCTGCATAACTGTGGATTCAGCACGGGTTCAGAGTCCCCGGCCGGCCGGTCCGGGTCGTCCCTCCACACAGGTAACTGCCGACGGATGAAGGCCACGATTTCCAGGGGAATCGCGTTAGGTCTAATGCCCGATGTGATTCTTCCTGAACTGCTTGATCCGGTCGGCCTCATCAGTGCCTTAGTATCCCTGCTCGCGCAGATCGATCAGTGTTTCGTCAGCGTCTCGTATCGCTGTCGACCGTATCCAGTAACGGAGTCTATCCGGCTTAACCGTCAACATGACGTTGTCCGAGTAGAAACGGAAGACCCGGAGCGTCTGGTCGTACCTCATGATATTGGTAAGACTTTCTTGCGAAAACGACAATCCAAGGCCGATTCTTGTACGGCATTGCGTTCCTCAGCCCAGATGTCACGCTGGAGGTCGCTGACATGGACCGGGTGACAA
>VGYL01000971.1 GCA_016872975.1 Planctomycetota bacterium | reverse complement strand
TGGCGCTGTCAGACAGGGACCCCGGCGGCATAGGCCCCACGGCGCAACTCGAAATGGATCAACCGGACCCGGCCTGCATCCGGACTTCGATTCGGCGCTTGCCGTAGCGTAGTTTCTGCTGATTGATGCGTTCGCAGGCCCCTGCGAGCAGGGCCATCATCTCCGGGTTGCGCGGGTTGGGTTCCACCTCGTAGATGACCTCGTGCCGCCGCTCCCGGATGCGGACCGGCAGGGCGACGAAGGCCTCGGCGAAGGTGCGGGGGGTGATGCGCCGTCCGCCCAGGTACTCCTGGCACACGTACTCCAGGAGGGCGAGGAGGGTCATCTTCAGGCAGGTGGTCACCGAGTCGAGCGCCGTGTCCCGGACGTAGATCTCATCGGGCATGGTCTGCTGCTTCCGCTGCTCCCGCAGCGCCTTCTCCCGGTCCCGCTCGACCGCCCGGACGTGCTTCCCGGCATCCTGGAGCCGAGCCTTGGCCTGCCGCAGCCCGAGCTTGTTCCGGCCGTTGAGGTCCTCCCCTCCCGTCTTGCGCTCGGCCAGGCGGGCCTTGGCGTCCTCCACCGCGAGCTGTGCGTCGACGTGGGACGAGATAGCGCCGCGCAGCTCCACGTTCCACCGCTGGACCTTCGAGTCCGCCTTCTCCCGCCTCGTCAGCACCGCGACGTTCTGGGTCTTCGCCACCCCGTAGCCATGGCTGCGCTCCAGCCCCGCGCCGTCCCGGCCCCTCCGGAAGAGGTCCTCCTGGGAGGGCCAGCGGCTCAGGTAGATCTCGGCCACGTCGGTCGTCGGCACCATCTCCTCACCGGCCGTGGTCGCAAACCATGTCGTCGTCGGATGGCGGCTGCCCACCCGCTCCATCTCCACGACCCGTACCAGGAGACCATCGGACAGGACGACCCGGGCCTCACGGACCCGGTCCCGCTCCCGAAAGTCCAGCCAGGGACCGGCATCGAAGAGCGTCTTCCCCTGGCGCTGCGCCCCCTTGAGCACCGTCACCACGTCCCGCTCCGGCCACGACGCGAAGGCCTGGAGCATCGCCGCATTCCCGCACTCCGCATCCACCACCGTCACCCGGCCCAGCTCCCCGGGACCCAGAAGATCGTCTGCCCTCCCCAGCAGATCCAGCAGGTGGTCCTTCAGCTTCACCGTCCCAGAGACCACCTCCGTGAAGATCGGCACTCCGGGGCCCGCGCTCAGGCTCACACGAGACAGACAAGGCTGCACACGGCCGGTGCTGGCGACCTTGCCGCTCGCCGTGAAACGCTCCGTCCAGTACGGGTCCGTGGTCGCGTCGACGTACGCGACACACTGTCTCCAACCCTCCTCCCCGGACCAGCGGGAGACCACCCGCCCCCACGTCGTCGCGTGGGCGTCCCACATCGCCCCGCCTGCCTCCAGCAGCTTCAGCTCCGAGAGCGTCTTCTCCGCGCTGGCCGCCTTGTATGCGTACGTGGAGAACGCCTCCAGCCAGCCGCCCATCGGGCCGTCCAGGCCGGCGACGCCGCGGCGCTCCGTGACGAGGGGCAGGACAGTGATGACGCGCAGCCGAGCCCAGAGCGTGTCCAGGCCCATACGAGACAACTGGAGGTCCCCGAGGTCCCGCTCCCCCCGGACATCCGCCACGCTGTGGAAGAACGGGTCGATGCCGGCGGACTCGTACCGCTCCTGCCGAAGAGCGTTGTACTCCCCCGTGAAGCGGCCGCGGTCATCCCGGGCATCGTCCTCCGGCCGAGCCATCCCGCCGCCGCTCTCCTGCGACCTGGCCAAGGACAACGCTGCCTCCGCGATGGAGCGCACCGCACCGGTCGCCAACTCCGCCGCCAGGATCAGCGCCAGGCCGCCGCCGCCGTGCAGCTCCGTCACCTTCTCCACCGGACCCGAGCGGGAGCGCGGCTTCCAGAGGCCCGCCTCCTGGAGGATCCTGCGGATCGTGTTGTCGCCGAGAGTTGCCTCTTCGCCGTAGAGAAGCTGGAGGGTCTCGCGGAGCTTGTCGTACGATGCCTCGGGGTCGTGGCAGTATGCCGCCTTGATCACGACCCTCCACTCCGCAGGGCAGGCCCAGGGGGCCGGCATGAGGCGACGATCCAGGAGCCGCTCCCAACCGGGCCCTTCCCGGGACTGGTAGCCTCGCAGCCAGTGGCGGAACGTCGACCAGTGGACCTTGGGAGCATGACGGCGTAAGGACTCCCGACTGACGGGGCCACCTTCAGCCTCGGCATCCGCAAGAACGGCCTCCACGATCGCTACCCGCTCGTGCGCTCTCCGAACGCGGCCGGCCCAGAGCTCTGCGGACAGCCCTTCCTTGATCCTCTTCCCGTACCGGGTGATGGGTTCTGCTTCCATGCATCAGGTTAGATCACGCCTGCTCGGAAGAATCAACCCCCTCGTCAATGGACGACCCGTGGGTCTGGATCGGAACGAGCAGTGGATGGCACGTCAGGCACCCAGATCGGCCCCAGAACTACACTGCTGTTGCTTCATGCGGGGATTGCCGCCGGGGTCCCTGTCAGACTGATCCCAGTAGTACAGGATGCGGGTCTGGGGCGCGCAGCCCTCGCACTCGGTCTCGTCCCGGATGAAGTCCGGGTGGGTCCAGTCCAGGCCGCTGTCGATGACGCCCACGATGACGTCCTGGCCGGTCAGGGCTCGAGAGTTGTTCATCCCCGCAGTGGTCCCCGCCGGGGTTGGGAGCAGGGCGTTGGAGAGATCGTTGTAGGGGCGGACCCGCTTCGCGGCCTCCAGGCGCTCCACGCCCGGGAGGGCCGCCAGGGAGCGCAGCGCGTCCAGGGGCACCGTGGCGGTCATGATCCCGTTGGAGGTCACGGTCCGGACCTCCACTCCGAGGGCCTTGATCTCACGAAGGGAGTCGAGGGACGCGGCCAGGAGCACGTCCACC
>VGYL01000970.1 GCA_016872975.1 Planctomycetota bacterium | reverse complement strand
CATCTCGGGGACCTTCCTGGAACAGGCCGAAGCCTACCAGCCCGAGGTCGTCGAGGCCCTGAAGGGATTGCTCAACGTCGGCCAGAACACCCGGCAGGTCGAATTCGTGGAGCAGCCGTATTACTATTCCACCGCCTCCTTCTTCGCCGATCCGCGCAAGACCGAGTTCAAGGAGCAGGTTTCGCTTCACCGCCAGCGCCTGAACGACGTCTTCGGGGTCAAGCCCAGCGCCTTTGTGAACACCGCCCTGTCCTACAGCAACGAGGTGGCCAACATCGTCGCGGACATGGGCTTCCGTGCCATCCTGTGCGAGCCGGGGGACAAGACGCTCAACGTCCGGGACCAGCAGCCCATCGTGGCCAACCGGGTGTACCGCGCCATCGGCCGCAAAGGCCGGCCCCGCAAGCTGGCGGTCCTGCCCCGCAACAAGGCGCTCAGCCTGCGCGTGACGTCGCTGTGCACTCCCCCGGAGAGCGAACCGGCGCCCGGGGAAGGCGCCAGGCCCAGTCCCGCCCGGCAGTGCGCCGATCTCATTCACGACGCGGGAGGCGAAGTGGTCGTGCTGGTCAGTGATTTTCCCCTCATCGAGAATGATACGCCCGCGTACGGGCGGATGGTGGAGTTCTGGACGGCACTCGTCGAGGAGATCGCGCGCTTCGATGACATCGTCGCGACGAACCCGACCGAGGTCGCGGAGTGGTTCCAGATCACCGAGTGCCCGATGGTCGATTGCCCGTACCCGACGAACTCCTTTCTGTCGAAGGTGACGCTGGACGCGCCGGCCGCACACGCCCAGCGAGTGCTCTTCAGGAATATCGAAGCCCTGGAGGCCGAGGCCAAGCGGGCCGGCGGCGATCTCGTGCGCCACTTTCGCTACCTGACGACCTCCGATCACCTGCGCTACCTCCAGGAGGACGGCACCAGCGGGGACGTGGTCGGCGATCCGGCCAATCCGTACGATTCCGTGGCGACCGCCGCGTATGCCCTGACGCATGCCGCGGACGAGCTGTTCCACGCGGTCAAGAGCTTCAACATCCTCAAGCAGACCACCCGCACGCCGGTCATCGTGATCACGCCGGAGACCGGCCGGCTGCCCTCCGAGGGCATGGGGCAGTTCGCCCGCTACGTCTCGGGCAAGAGCGGGGGACTGGGCGAGGTGATCTCCGCCCTGTGCAAGGGACTGTCCCTGCGGAACATCCCGGTGCACCTGATCACGCTGAACCTGATCCGCCGCTTCCGCGAGGAGTCCGGATTGAGCGAGTCCGAATGGACGCAGGCGCGGCATCGGCTCAACCCGGAGAACGTTCACCTGGTCACCTCGGCGATCTTCGAAGGCTATCGCAGTGCCTACGACGGCTCCCCGCCGGCCAACGCCGCCGAGTTCCAGCGGCAGATCGTGAACACCTATATCAAGGATATCCGCAGCGCCTACGAGGGCCGGGCCATCGTGCATACCAACGACTGGATGGCCGGCGGCGCCATCACACCGTACACCAAGCTGCGGGGGATCCCCGTCCTGCACACCGTCCACAACACCCATACGGGCCATGTCCCGCTCGACATGTTTTACGGCGTGAACCTCCGCGCGCTGTGGGACATGCTCTACCTCTCCGATGGTGGGGCCAAGGCCCTCGACTGCCAGGCGACCGCCATCCGCAACGCCACGAAAGTCAGCTACGTCGGCGAGAAGTTCCTCAAGGAAACCGTGGGGGACTACTTCCTCCACGAGATGGTGATCCCCTGGAGCGTGCGGCAGGAGACCAAGGCCCGCTACTACGGCCGCGACACCCTGGTGATCCCCAATGGGATCTCGCCCGACATCTTCCCGGAGAACCAGCGGGAGCACGCCGAAGTCGAGCAGCCGGACCTGGCGCAGCGCTACGGGCCCTTCGACAGCCTGATCGACGCCAAGAAGGCCAATCTCGTGAAGTTCCAGAGGAAGACCGGCCTTGCGGTCGATCCCGAAGCGATTCTGTTCTACTGGCCATCCCGGCTGGACCCGGTGCAGAAGGGAGTCGATCTGCTGGAGCAGGTGGCCCAGCGTTTCATTGATGCCAACCCCGGCGTGCAGATCGCGGTCGTGGGCGACCCGGTCGGCGGCGACAACTGGCACGCCGACGTGATGGGCCGGATCGCCTATGCCTCGCGCGGCCGGATCTGCTACCACCGGTTCTCGGAGGACCTGAGCGTGCTCGGCTATGCCGCCGCCGCCGACGTCTTCGGCGCGTCCCTGTACGAGCCGTTCGGCCAGATCGACGTCGTCGGCAACATCTACGGCGCCACCGCCACCAACCGCGACACCGGCGGCTACAGCGACAAGATCGTCCCCTTGAACCTGCGGGCCTGGGGCGCCCCCATCGACCGGGGCAACGGCGTCCTCTTCCGCGACTACGACGCCGCCGGCCTATGGTGGGGCTTGAACGCCGCCCTCCAGCATCACCGCTACTTCCGCGAGCACCCCCGCGAGTGGGAAAAGCAGATGCGCCGCATCATGAAGGACGCCCGCACCACCTGGAGCATGGACAACATGATCGCCAAGTACATCACCGCCTACGAAGACCTCAACGGCGGAAAACCGCTGGTCTAAGTCTCGCGCCATCAGCTCTCGGCACTCACATTCGTCGCCAGGGGACGCCTTTGCCACACCGTCTGTCGGTTGCACGCCCCCGCGAGCGGGCCTTGAAATCTCCCCCGCCCATGGGAGAATACGGTACCTGAGTCGGCAGTCCGCTGTGTAGGGGGTGCTGGGGAATTTAAAGGTGTCAGGTACGAATGGCACTGCCGTGCGCAACCCCTTGGCTGGCCCAGAGTTAGGTTTTCGTGAGTTCCGCGCGCAATGCGGCGCGGGGCCGTTGCATCAGCGGGTAACGGTGGCGCCGCCGTTTGAGGACGCGTGGCTCAATGCGGT
>VGYL01000969.1 GCA_016872975.1 Planctomycetota bacterium | reverse complement strand
CGCGAAGAGGGTGTCCCGGCCATAGTTGAAGGTTGGTGACGGCCTTCGATCCACACTTTACCCAACCTTTCGCTTAGCGGCAACCGTTGCCGCTTCTTCATTCTGGTCCAGGTACGATTGGAGCATCCACAGCTGCTCGAAGCCCATGATCCGCCGGAAGCTCTTCTCCGTCGCCAGATAGGCGCTGGCCGCCCACCGCAGCACCATGGTCCCGTCCTTCCATCGGCACACCCGGTGAGTCCGCAGACGAACCCCCGAACCCGGCGACTCGATCAGGTTCGTCGTCGCCAGGCATCGCCGCAGTTTGCCCGGCAGGCCCATCGTGTTGATCGTGAACGTCTCGTCCAGTCCTTCCCGCAGGCTGGCCGCCGCCTGGGGCCAGTCCTTCTCATACCACCGGGCCAACTGCTCCAGGCGGGCCTTGCCCTCGGCCGGCTCCAGACGATATGCCGCCCGCATCGTCGCCTTGGCCTGGTCGCGCTGGTCCTTGGGCAACTGATCCAGCACGTTGCGGACCTTGTGACTGCGGCATCGCTGCACCGGGTTGTCCTTGCCGTAAACCGCATCGACCGCCGCCCGCAACGCCTTGGAACCGTCGATCACGAACAGCCTTCGCCGGCCCGGCTTGACGCCCCGGGCCACCAAGTCCTCTAGCAGCGCCTTGCAGGCTGCGGCGTTCTCGCTGGCCCCTGAAGTCAGTCCCAGCACGTGCTTTCGGCCTTCGATATCCACGCCCAGGGCCGCGATCACGTGGTGAACGCCGAAGATCAGGCCGTCGAGGTAGACGATGAGGATGTCCCGGTCGTCAAAGCGGCGTTCCGCGAGCCTCTTGAGGGCCTCCTCGCTGGCGTCGATGAACTGGCGGCTGACGGAACTCTTGGCCACGCCCACCGTGTCGGCCATCTCCGGCAGGACCTGCCGGTAGTTCCGCGTGGAGACCCCGTGCATCAGGATCTCCAGCATCCGCCGACCCAGGCGACTGTCATTCTGCATCGCCGCGTAGGCCGGCGGCTCGACCTCCGCGCCGCGCCCGCCGCCCTTGCGGCGAAGGCGGGACCTGTCCACCCGCAGCTTCCGCTCAGCCAGGCAGACCACGCCCCGCTGCCGACCGTGCCAACCCACCTCGCGGTCGCTCTTACGCCCCGGATGCCGGGGACCGGCCACTTCCTGGGCCGAGAGCGTCAGGACCGCCTCGATGGTCGCCCGGCCGGCTACGTCGATCAACTCGTCCACGGCCATCTCCGCCTGGGTGATCAGATCGAGCATGGGCAGGAGGAACTGGCCTTCCCGGGCCAGAAAGTCCGACAACTGACGGCTATCCCTGGGGGATACAACCTGATACGATGCCTTCATGGTGGCTCCTTTCCTTGAATTTGACCAACCGAATCCTAACGGACTCGGCGGATCGGAGCCGCCACCTTTTTAACCTTCAACTACGGATGGGACATCCTCTGAAGATTTTTACAAGGCGATTCTGTATAAATATCCTATGCTTCTGTCAGCCGTCAGGCTTTTTCTTCCTACAGACGATTAGACATTTCCGTGCTTTAGAGCTCCTAACAGAATGACTCAAGCCATTGACCCATGCGAGCCGGGTGCCATGGCGGCGTCGTGTGCCGCCATGCATGCTTGTTCAATCCCTTTCCTTCTTTTCGTTTCACATGGCGGTAAACAGCAACCGCCATGCCCCCCCGCCTGAAGAAGTGACGCCCGGGCAAAGGGTCCCGGAAGTTTTTTTCATACCGCGTCTTCTTCGCTCCGGGGCGGATCGGCGGGGGCGGGCGGGGTTTCGGAGGCGCCGGGCTTGTACTGCTCGCCGAGGGGTTTGCCGTCGAGCGTGCGGACCACGGGGACGGGATTGGCCTTCTCGTGGTTCATCAGGAGCAGTTCGAGCTGCTTCTGTCGGTCCTCAGGGAGGGTCTTCCAGCCGACCCGGCCGCGGCACTTGGGATACGTCGAGCAGGACAGCCAGGGTCCGCGCCGGCCCCGGCGGAGATACAGGGGGCTTTGGCATCTCGGGCAGGTCAGGTCCACCGCCAGCGGGGGGGCGGACGGCAGCTTCACGAACCCCTTGCGGTCGAGGTTCAGCACGCCGTCGCAGGCGGGGTACCGCGGGCAGCTCAGGAACGGCCCGAACCGCCCCCGCCGCAGCGTCATCGCCGAGCCGCACTTCGGGCAAGACACGTCCACCGTCACCTGCTCGATTTTCTTGCCGTCCCGGTCCACCGGGTGCGTCGTCTTGCACTCGGGGTACCCCGTGCAGGCCAGGTACCTGCCGTTTCGGCTGAACCGGTACACCATGGGCCGCCCGCAGCTTTCGCAGACGTAGTCGCTGGGGGCGGTTTCGGCCTTGGCGTGCACCATCTCCTCGGCGGCCCGCTCCAGCCGCTCGACGAAGGGCTTGTAGAATTCCTCCAGCACCTCCACCCACTCGGCCCGGGCCTCCTCGACCTTGTCCAGCTCGTCCTCCATGTGGGCGGTGAACCGGACGTCGAAGAGCTTCGGGAACGCCTTGACCAGCTTGTCGGTGACCACGAGCCCCAGGTCCGTCGGGTGGAAGGAGCGGTCGACCTGCCGGACGTACTCGCGGTCCTGGATGGTCTGGATGATGGCGGCGTAGGTGCTGGGCCGGCCGATGCCGTCGGCCTCCAGGCTCTTGACCAGCGAGGCCTCGGTGAATCGCGGCGGCGGCTGGGTGAAGTGCTGCGTCGGCCCCAGGGCGATCGGCGCGACGGGCGAGCCTTCGGCCAGGTCGGGCAGGACCTGGCTGCCGCCGCGGGGCAGGCCGGCCACCTTCAGGAATCCGTCGAACGCCAGTTGCCTGCCCATCGCCCGCAAGGCCGCGTCCACCCCCTCGGGCACGACATCCACCTCGGTCACCTTCCAGACGGCCGGGGTCATCTGACAGGAGACGAA
>VGYL01000968.1 GCA_016872975.1 Planctomycetota bacterium | reverse complement strand
GTGAAACCGTCGGGCAATCTGCCGAATGCTCATCCCGTCCCGATGCGCAATTCGGATCTTACAGTAATCTTCCACCGTCAGCATCCTTTCTTCTCCGTCATCCAAGGGCCTTCTTCCGAAAACCCTCAGCTTACGGAGAGCACTGCGGTGGGTCCATTTTCGATGCCGATTTTCTCTTCCCGACGTGGGTCCCTTTTACATGCCGATTTCCAGAGCCTCTCGTAAGGCTCCTCGGCGCCCGTGAAGTAGGCGTGGCGGACGAAGAAGCTCTCGGTGTTGTAGCTCGTGTCGATGAACCAACAGGCGATGTCGTCGGTGCTCGATGAGCGAATCGCCCCGGTCGTAGGGTCGTACACGTCCACGCCCTTGATCTCGACCACGATCTGCCCGCCCTTGACCTTGCGGATCTCCAC
Source organism: Planctomycetota bacterium (assembly GCA_016872975.1). Lineage (GTDB taxonomy): Bacteria > Planctomycetota > Phycisphaerae > Sedimentisphaerales > Anaerobacaceae > PLanc-01. Next base: position 2,510 of record VGYL01000968.1, on the reverse strand, counting down.
GTCCGGCTCGCCGAAGACCATGAACAGGTTGCCCGCCCCGGTCTTCTTGAGCAGGTCCTCGCCCATCGACAGGTCCGGGTTCATCCGCACGGCTAAGACCGTGAGCTTGCCGTAGCGCTTGGCCTCCTCCGAGACGTGCGGATCGAACGCGAAGCCGCAGACCAGCAGCAGGTCGAACCCGATCCCCTGCACCGCCTCCTTGGCCGCCTCCTTCACCAGTTCCGGTCCGACGGTCCCATGCTCCGGCCCGATGCAAACGGTCATACATCCCATGTCGGCGCTCCTCTCCATGGGATCGCCTCCCATCTGGTTTCATGCACCGTTGGATGTCTGACCAAAGTCCCGATCATATGCTGGCCGCCCAAGCGTGGCTGTGTATGACATCAGCAACCCAATTGCTCGAGCACGGGACAATCGCCCAACCCTCTTACAGTTGTACGTTAACGAGCGGACTCCACCGGCTTCAACAAGGCTTCCGCTAAATAGATCATCGTCAAACAGCAGGCTGCCAAAGGCTCTGGCGATCTCTTGCTTGGCCTGCGTCACAGCCTGGGGTTCGTTAGCCACAGGAACAAGGATGTCGGCTTTACGGACTGCCCGGTTCCAATGGCGAGACAGGATGCCGTGACGTGCTTTCCATGCGGGTCGAATTCCCGAGGGTGCATTTCCATCGACTGTTAGTCTCGCCACTCCGTCTTGGTTGAACACGCATAGATCCAAGAGGCATCCACGCACAAAATGAACTGATTTAAGCTTCACGAACCACTTTCTTGCAGGTGATGTGTCCAAGTATGGCATCTCCTCCGAGTAATGCGGAGTCTTGTCGGCTGGAACCACCTCAGCAAGCGGAACCCGATGGAGCTCAGGGTGTCGCTTACCATCACCCCGGACCATTAGATCGCACGGCTGGGCAAGTAAAATGTACTTCTTGACGCTATCTGCGCCAACTCGTTCAAAGATGTCGCCGAGTTCGACGGGTAGGTGATTCTTGTTGATGTGATCGTCGAGCTCGTACAACTCCTCACGCTGCAACGCCCATGCACTGCCAGGAGTTGGCAGAAGATCACACCTCGTGGGAATACCGCTTACCCTCCTCATCTTCGCCGCAATTGCCTCAAGCGCCCCACCATCGTGCGCTAGCCGACGAGATTCTAGGCGGTGAAACATCGCGTGTAGCCTGAAGAGCATATCTGGTTCCCAAAACCCTTCGTCAGCGGATATCTGAAACACGATGTGATCGAGATCATAGATGCTGACCTTCTCAACCCGATCCGCCGCAATTGTGGCCGCAGCAGCGATGATCTCCTTCGTCTTACGTTTTAGCTCAGTGAAGTCGGGCGACAGTGCGGCAAGTTTCAGGGTCTGCGCGAACAGAATTGGTGCCTTGCTGAGATGCAGCTTGGGGATCACGACAAAGCGATCTCGAGGGATACCATGTATATTGCTGAGCTCTACCCACTGCTGTGGTTGTGTCTCCGGTGTAACGGTATGTGTCAAGAGACCGCAAATCAGACTCTCGGTGTCGTTCCTCGCCAACAGCGACGCGATGATCTTGATGCCTCCTTCGCTGTCGCCTCCCGCGTCCGAGAAATCCCGATCAAACAAGAAGAGAGTGCGTTGATCCTTGCTATCCTGGAGAAGCTGATCTTTCTGCGCTTCCCATTGCGCCGGTGAGAGGCTGACGAGCTTATCCCCTGGGGGAGGAGCAGGGTCACGTCTTAACCGTTAACTATTCGTGTGTCACGGCTTCTGTCGAAGGAAGGGGAGCTCCGGGGACATCCTTCGAAATTCCAAGCGGTTCGTTGGTACAAGGCGATCCCAGAGACGGACCCTGGTTCAGAGGCGGTGCGAGCCGTTCTGGGGGCGGCGGCCGGGGTCGGGGACGGAGGATTGGAATCCTGGAATGGTGGCATGCTGGGGGGAGTGTCTTCCTTGGCGTTCTGGGCGTCCCCCGATCCGGTCGAGGGCCGGCTTTGGCGCGAGGTCATCTTGGTTCCGGGCGTGGTTGAGGATGACAGAAAGGACTATGTGTTGAACCACGGAGGGCACAGAGACCACGGAGACAGAACCAAAGAGACCGGTGGAAAGGACATGGGGCTTCACGGGTTGGCATCGTGGCGCCGAGGGACGATCCCCTTCATCTCCGTGCCCTCCGTGATCTCCGTGGTTCGAGATCTCTTGGTTCCGGCCGCAGGCCGGGCTGGGAGAATCCGTGAAATCCGTGTCGAAAAGGCAGTTCCCGGTTTGCAGTCAAAAAGCAGTAGTCGGTAGCCGGTCGTCAGTTGTCGGTTCGGAATGTCGCCGAAGACCTGTTTTTGACCAAGGGCGGGACGCCCTCGCCACGGCGGTTGTCCTGCACGTTTTGTTCGCGTGGTTCGCGTATTTCGCGGTTGAGAAGACCGTTGCCCGGCCCTCGTCGCTTGGAGGGGGAGGCAGTAGGCCGTAGGCGGCTGTCTCCGGGGTCGGGGCAAAGCCGTGGTTACCCTGGCTGGTGCGGTTTAGGGTGTTCG
>VGYL01000967.1 GCA_016872975.1 Planctomycetota bacterium | reverse complement strand
CGTGAATCAGCCGGTGGCCTTTGGCTACGGCGGTACTTGCCGGTGAGCAGGCCTCCCTGCAGCACCTGGTAGGGGATCACGGCGATCCGCTCCTGCTGGCAAAGGGGCAGCAAGTCCTTCTCGATGTCACGCTTGAGCAGGCTATAGGGCGGCTGGCAGGCCACCGGTCGCCGCCAGCCGCCCCCATCGCAGACCGCCAGGAGCTCGGCGACCTGCGCGGCCGAGAAGTTGGATACACCCCAATAGCGGATCTTGCCTGCGGCTATCAGATCGTCAAAGGCCTGCACCGATTCGGCGAGGGGTGTCTTGGAGTCCGGCTTGTGCATGTAATAGATGTCGACTGCGTCACAGCGCAGTCTGCGCAGCGAGCGCTCAATCTCCCGCAGGATGTGAGCCCGACTCAGCCCCTCGTCGTCTTCGGCGGGCCCGATCTTCATCCCCACCTTGGTCGCCAGCACGACCTGCGCTCTATGGCCCCGTAGTGCCTGGCCGAGGATCAGTTCCGCCACCCCGCCCGCCGAGCCCACATAGCGCGCATAACCTTCATACATGTTGGCGGTGTCGATGAAGTTCACGCCGTGCTCGATGGCCCAGTGTACCAGGCTGATGGCCTCAGCCTCGCCCACCGGCGTGCCCAAAGTCATCGTGCCGAGGCAGATGGGGGAGACGGCGAGCGGTGTATTCGGGATGGGACGCATGTGCATTCGATGCCTCCTTGAGGCGGCCCGTTTGAACGCTTCCAGCCGACGTCAGACAGCCGGGTCATCCGCTCCGCAACTGGGCGATGGCCGACTGCAGGGAGGAGACCAGGTAGTCCATCGTCTCCTCGGGCATCCCGCACCACCAAGGTAGGCTGAACGAGTTATCCCACCAACCTTCGAGCGTCGGGCAGTCGTGTTCGCCCGCACCGAGCTTCTGGAACAGGGGATAACGATAGAGCGGATGGTACTGCACGATGGCTCGGATGCCGTACTGGGTCGTCAGAAGGTCCAAGAGGTCGTCGCGGTTCTTGCCGAAACGCGAGCCATCGAAGTGCAGCACAAAGGCATGGAAGATATGCCGGAAGCCCTGAGGTACTCTGGCAAAGGAGATCTCCTCCACAGCAGCCAGAGCTGCACGCAGCCGCATGGCCTGGTCAATCAGCGTGTTGTTGGTCTCCTCCAGCCTTCTCAGAGCCACACTTCCCAGCGCACACTGCGCCTCGCCGATACAGAAGTTGTTGGGCCACACACCCTCGATGTCGATGTCGACATCGCTCATCGCCGGAACCCAGTACCGGGGACGATCTGGGGCATAGGCACGAACGCCGTTGTGCCGGAGGCCCGCTGCGAGCAGCGCGTCAGCATCAGACCGCACGGCGAGCATCCCGCCCTCACCCAGCGTGGTCATGTTCTTGGCGCCGTGGAAGCTAAAGCAGCCAAAGTCACCGAAGGTGCCCACCTGCTTGCCGCCAATGGATGCCCCGGGCGACTGGGCACAGTCCTCAATCACTCGCAGACCGTGCCTCTCGGTGATGCTCAGGATGGCGGGCATATCGGCCGGCATGCCCAGAAGATGCACGGCCACGATGGCTTTCGTGCGCGATGTGATCTTCCTCTCGATGTCTCGCGGGTCAACGACCCACGTATTCCGATCGATATCGGCCCAGACGATCTTGGCGCCGCTCGCGCCGAAGGGGATCGCTGTGGCACAGAAGGTATAGGCCGGGATGATCACCTCATCCCCAGGAGCCAGGCGACAGAGGATCGCAGCCAGCCTCAGCGCATTGGTGCAGTTGTCGACGGCAAAGGCGTGGTTGGCGCCCATTTGTGCCTTGAAATCTGCCTCGAACTGGCGCAGATAGCGCCCCTGTGTCTGCGCCTCGGCCTCGACCATCACCTCAACTACGGCATCAACCTCGTCCTCAGCGTACCGCCTCATCCGTGCCGGCGGAGACACTCTATAGCCCATGGCACTCCCCCGGCCAGAGGCATCGTCCGTCTTGACTAACCGTGCTGGGTCTCCCATTGTTGTGATTCCTTTCTGCCTATCGGCATCTTGAGGTTAGTTCCGTGGTCCCTCAGAAAGCCGCTCCCTGCCGCCGTAGCTCATCCTGGATGATGCCCACGACGACCTGCCGGAGCGGCCCGCCGGTCTGCGCCGCAACGGCGGCCGCGACGCCCGCGGCATGCCCGACCGCGGCGACCGTGCCCTGGTAGTGAATGAACCGGAAGGCCGGCTTGCCGATGACCAGCAGGCCGTCGAGCCCCTTGGGAATCAGCGCGCGGTAAGGCAGTTGCCAGCCGTCGGCCGCCTGGCCGTATCCCGGATGTCCGAGCAGGCGGGCGACCGCATCGGCGTGCGGCGATCCGCCTGTCACGACTTCATCCCAGGTCATGTCATACTCGGTGAAGCCGGCGGACTGCTTCTGGATTTTCAGGGCCCGGGCGATGTGCGGGTGCATGTCCACCAGGTGCGCCCGCTCGAAGCCGGGCACGTATTCGCGGAAGAGCTTGTGGGTCAGCCACTGCCGCCGGCGCAGGTCGGCCAGGGTCTGCGAGAGATGCAGCGGATCGTCCAGGCGGGTGTCCCGGCCTTCGGCGCGTGCGATCCAATAGGTTCCGCAGCCATCGCGGTCGTAGAAGAAGAGCAGGGGCCGGGGTTCTTCGCCCACTCGGCCGGTCAGGGCATAGGCCGGGTCGGCCGCGATGGCGCGCTGCCGGGCGGCGCGAAAGCCGGTGAGCCGCAACGACATGCCCCGCTCGACCAGCGCGGCCAGGCCATCGGCATCGGGCGCCAGCGCCAGGGGGTCCTGCCATTCGTCGGGATTAGCGCGCAGGTAGGCGATGAGCCGGTGGATGTCCACGTTGGCCACCCGCGGATGGGTGCCGGTGTAGACCTCCGGATGCGGGAAGGGCTTCCCGGCCAACGCCGCCACCCCCGCATGCGG
>VGYL01000966.1 GCA_016872975.1 Planctomycetota bacterium | reverse complement strand
AGGCGCGGGCGCCGCAACCGGCCCACAATGCCGAGGGCGCCGGCGTCAACGCCGTCCTGGATTGGCGGCCGGGCCGGGAGGCCACCTCGCACAAGGTGACGTTCGGCACGGACCGGGCGGCGGTGGCCGCGGGGACCGCGACGTCCAAGACGGTGGCCGTCCATGGCCTCGACGCCGGCCCGTTCACCTTCGGCACCACCTACTACTGGAAAGTCGATGAGATCGGTCCGACCACGTATCCGGGCAGCATCTGGCGTTTCACCACGCAGCAATACGCGGCGGTGGATGATTTCGAGAGCTATACGGACATCGAGGAAGGCAATCGCATCTACAATGCCTGGGTCGATGGCTGGACCAACGGCACCGGGTCGGTTGTCGGCTACCTGCAGGCCCCGTTTGCCGAGCGGAACATCGTCCGTAGCGGCCGGCAGGCCATGCCCTTCGAGTACAACAACGTCAAGACCCCGTTCTATTCCGAGGCCGAGAAGACCTTCGCCACGCCGCTGGACTGGACCGTCAGCGGGGCGACAACCCTGTCCTTGTGGTATCGCGGCTATCCGCAGGGCTTCCTGGACAAAGGCGGCAATGCCCTCGCCGTCAGCAGCGCCGGCAGCGACATCTGGGGCAACGCCGACCAGTTCCGCTTTGTCTTCAAGCAGCTCAACGGCAACGGCTCGATCACGGCCCGCGTGGACAGCCTGATCCGCACGGATCCCTGGGCCAAGGCGGGTGTCATGATCCGCGAGAGCCTCGAGGCCAACTCCAAGCACGCCTCGATGGTGGTGACCCCGGACAATAGCTGCTCCTTCCAGCGGCGGGAAACCACCGGCGGCACCAGCACTAGCGCCAACTGGACCGGCACCGCGGTCCGGGCCCCGTACTGGGTCCGGATCACCCGCACCGGCACGGTGTTCAAGGCCGAAAGCTCGCCCAACGGCACCACCTGGACCGCCCTGGGCGCGGACCTGAGCATCATCATGGGTTCCACCGTCTACATCGGCCTGGCGGTAACCAGCCACAACGTCAGTGCCTACACCACGGCGGAGTTCTCCAACGTGGCGACGACCGGCACAGTCACCGGCCAGTGGCGGGATGCTTCGATCGGCGTGGCCCAGTGGAGCAACAGTCCGGCCCCCTTGTACGTGACGGTGGAAGACCGCACCGGCAAGAAGGCCACGGTTGTCCATCCGGACCCGGCGGCGACGACCTTGGCGTCCTGGACCGAATGGCGGATTCCCTTCAGCGCGCTGACGGGCGTCAACCTGGCGGCGGTCAAGAAGCTGGCGCTGGGCGTGGGCGACAAGGCCAGCCCGAAAGCGGGCGGCGGCGGCATGCTGTACGTCGATGACATCCAGTTCGGCAAGCCCATCCTGCCGGTCGGTCTGGTGGCCTCGTATTCGTTCGAGAACAATGTCCAGGACGGCTCCGGCAACGGCTATCACGGCACGATTCTCGGTACTCCCACCTACGTGGACGGCCCGGCCGGCAAAGGCAAGGCCATGTTGTTCCCCGGCACCGCCGGCCATGCGGTCAATCTGGGGACCTTCAACCCCTCGGAGAAGACCGGGATGCTGTCGGTCTCGCTCTGGGCCCGGTGGAATGGTCTGACCACCTTCTGGCAGGGCCTGATCGGCAAGCGGGATAACTGGAACACCACGGACACGATGTGGCAGATCGAGGCCGCCCAGAGCACGGGCGCCCTGACCTTCTCCCGCAACGGCTCGTATCCGGCCAGCGGCAACCCGGTCCTGCGAGTGGGCGAGTGGACGCACGTTGCCGTCACGTTCGACAAGACGACGGCGCGGTTCTACGTCAACGGCGTCCAGACCGGCTCCGGGGCCTTCTCCTTCGGTCCCGCCCGGGAGGCCTCGCTGCAGATCGGCGCCGACAACGCCGGCGGCGGCAATCCCTTCAACGGTGCCCTGGACGAGGTCAAGCTGTACGACATCGTCCTGACCCCGGCGGAGATTCTCGCCTTGGCCGGCAAGTAAGAGGATGGTTGCCGGTTGAGGCCGCACGGTCCCGGCCCGGGAACCGTTGCGGACCGGAACCGGCCTACAGGCGTGATGTGGGGCCTGTACCCTTCCGGGTGCAGGCCCCCTTCTCATGCGCCGGGCCAATGGTGGAACGGCCAAGGACAAATGAACATTCTGCAGGAGTTCAGTCTGTGCCTGACAAGGCGGCCGGTGTCTGTCTCCCGGAGAGGGCAGATGGATCGGCACAATTGAGGACTTCTCCTATTGGAGCGTGCCCCAGGAGGCGATGATTGCCATGCCGCCTCTGACCCAGACCCTAGCAGGAAATTCCAAGCGCCAAATTCCAAATCCCAAACAAATCCAAAATCCAAAATTCCAAGGCTCAAAACGCTGGCGCCGCGAGGGAGGACCGGCGGTGGCGAGCGGGGGGGCTCTGCACAAGAGGTTTTGCGTTTTCTTCCCTTTGGGTCATTTGCATTTGTTTGCGATTTGGAATTTGGGATTTGGAATTTCCTGGCCGTGCGGCTCTTTTCCCAGAACTTCCATCCGTCGATCACCCAGCCCGCTTTGTCCAGCCCCCTGCTGGACAAAGAGGGCTGGATGCGCTACCACGCACCGCAGCAGGGGCGGGCCGGGGGGCGCCACCTTATCGTGGTGCCATGTCGAGCCGGTGCCTGGCAGGAGCTGCTGGGCCGGACCGAGCGGACTCTGGCGTGGGTTCCGGCCGCGCCATGTGTGCCCGAAGGAGCTCACCTTCCCTTCTCCGGACGGGTCCCGGTGCTCTTCTGGGGCGCGGGACGGGAAGAGGCCGGTAAGCCCAGGGCGATTGCGCGATCTTGGGTAACATGGCATAATTGGGTAATTGCGATTCCCGCCGCTTGCTGAGGGACAGCAAGGGTAGAGGGAATCGTGTGAGCCTGGGAGTACATGCCATGTTGCAGAAACCGTCCGCCA
>VGYL01000965.1 GCA_016872975.1 Planctomycetota bacterium | reverse complement strand
CGCCAGAAGGGCCGGGGGAACGCGTGGGGCCGCCGGCAGCGGGCCCGCCGCTTGGGCCGCCGGATCGGCCGAGCCCAGGGCGGCCTTGGGCTGGGTGAGCCAGCCGGCGACGAATCCGCCGGCCAGGCTGACGACCCCCGCGGCTGCGATGAGAATAAGCTTCGTGTTCACCGGTTCCGTCCTTCCTCGGTCAGTTATGATTTATCAATCATAGATCGCCCGGAGTTGCTGCGGGGCGCGTGAACGTGATGGTGGCTCTCTCGTCCAACTCCTTCTGTTCGAGCCGGTCCTGTCCCTGCCGGTAATGTTCCCGCGCCTGCTCGCGCAGCTTCGCCAATCCTTCCTTGGATCGTCGGACGGTCAGCACCTCGGCCGCCTTCTCCCGGCGCCGGACCTCCAGGGCGGCAACCTGCTCCTGCAAACAGCGGATCTGCTCGTCGTCGGTCCCGGCGTGGCGCAGGAAGAACTCCTGGGCGCTCCAGCGCTGCGCCGACGGCGTGCGCGCGATCTCGGCCAGAAGGTCCTGCAGGAGCCGGCGGCGCAGCAGCAGCTCGCCGCGCCGCGCCGCCAACTGCTCGGTGATCCGAAACAGCTCGGTTCGCTGGAGTCGCTCCTGTTGGGTCCTGAGATCCAGTATCTTTTGCAGTCGCCATACGAAACGCTTCATAGTTACTAATCAATCATCAATTCTTCAGGAGTCGGTCCCAGGTCTCGTTGATGGCCTTCAGGCGTTGGACGGTTTCCGCCAGGGGCGTCTTCTGCCGGACCGGCTGCCGGAGAAACTCGTTGATCCGATCGATCAGACTGACGGCGCCGTCGATACGCCGGTTGCTGCCGGGCGCGAAAGCGCCGATGTTGATCAGGTCTTCCGCGTCGGCATAGGTGGCATAGATCTCGCGGAGTTTCTGCGCGGCGGCGCGATGCTCGGGGCTCGCCACGGCGGGCATGAGCCGGCTGACACTCTGGAGAATATCGACGGCCGGGTAGTGGCCCCGGTCGGCCAGCTTGCGGGACAGGACGATATGACCGTCCAGCAGGCTGCGGGCGCTGTCGGCGACCGGGTCGGTCAGGTCGTCACTCTCGACCAGGACGGTCAAGATGCCGGTGATGCTGCCGGTCCGCGCGGCGCCCAGCCGCTCGAGCAGACGCGGCAGCAGGGAAAACACGCTGGGACAGTACCCCTTCGTCGCGGGCGGCTCGCCGGCGGCCAGGCCGATCTCCCGCTGGGCCTGGGCAAAGCGCGTCAGCGAGTCCATCAGGAAAAGGACGTTTTGCGCCTTGTCCCGGAAGTATTCGGCGATCGTGACCGCGACAAAGGCGGCCTTGACCCGTTGGATCGGCGGGGCGTCCGACGTGGCCACGACCACGACGCTGCGGGCCAGTCCCTCGGGACCGAGGTTCTCTTCGAGGAATTCGCGGACCTCGCGGCCGCGCTCGCCGATCAGGGCGACCACGTTGACCGCCGCGTCGCTGGAGACCGCGATGTCGCCGAGCAGGACGCTCTTGCCGACCCCGCTGCCGGCGAAGATGCCGACGCGCTGGCCGCGCCCGCACGTCAGAACCCCGTCAATGGAACGGATGCCCAGCGCCAGGGGCGCGGTGATCTTCTCCCGGCTCAGGGGCGCCGGGGCCCTGACATCGAGGGGGCGTTTCTCGTCCCCGGCGAGAGGGCCGCGGCCGTCGAGGGGTTCTCCCAGGCCGTTCAGGACCCGCCCCAGGACGGCGTCGCTGAGCAGGATGTGCCGGGGCGTCGTCCGGGCCGTGACCGGATCCCCGGGCGAGACTCCCTCGATGTGTTCCAGCGGCAGGAGGATCAGGTGGTCGTCCTGGAAGGCGACCACTTCCGCCAGGACCCGCCGGCCGTCGCGGAGGTGGATGCCGCAAAGCTCGCCCAGTCCGAGGACGGGACCGGCGGACTCCACCGTCCAGCCGGAGACCCGGACCACGCAGCCCTGGCAGCTCATCAGGCTGACGCCCTCCAGGGCCGAGTGGTACTTGGCAAAGTCAATGGGGGAGGGACGATCGATCATGGATAATTGACTATTGATGATGGATGATTTCATGGGACAGTCCGGACTCCGCCTTCCATTGATGATTGATCACTGATAATTGATAATTGCATAGGAATGTCCGACTCCTTCTTCAATAATCAATCATCCTTGATCAATCCGCTGGAGCGCCTCGCTGATGCGTTCGAGGTGCTGCTCGATCGATGACCTGACGATTCCCTTGGGGGTCTCCACGAGGCACTCGCCGCGGCCGAGGCTCCAGTCTGCCGTTAGCACCAGCTCCGCGAAGGGGCTGTGCGGGACCTGGCTCTGAAGCGTCTGGCAGGCGGACAGATCCTCGGGGTGAAGGCGCACGACGATATTCTCACTCGCCGGCGCCTGCTTGAGGGCCTCCTCCACGATGGCCTGGATCTCGTAGTCTCCTTTGCCCACTTTGTGCATCAGGATTCTTCGGGCGATCTCCACGGCCAGCTTGGCGATCTGGGTTCGATGGTGCACCAGCATCTGCTCGTGCAGGTCGTGGAGGCTGCCGAGAATGCCGTTGACGGTCTCCAGAAGCAGTGCGAGTTTCTCCTGTTGCGGCTCGTGATCCATGGCTCGTGGTTCGTGAGGGTCCGCAAACGCATCCGTTCGCGTTTGGGGCCCCTGTCCCGTGGCTCGCGACCCATGGTCCGGGTCACGGACCACGGGACACGCATCACGGGTCACGACGCACGCCGTGGCAATCGGCTGTGGCAGGTTGATGGTTTGCATCCGGGACATCGGATTACTCTTCGAAGCTCAATTCGCCGTTCTTGTTCAACTCGCGCAGGTTGCTGAGAATACTGTCCTGAGCGAGACGCACATCGTCTTTCTTGGGCGCGGCCATCAAGGACGTCTCCTCCTCCACCATCCCCGCGGCGCGTTCCGAGATATTCGCCT
>VGYL01000964.1 GCA_016872975.1 Planctomycetota bacterium | reverse complement strand
GGCCCATCCTGAGCGGCCGGGCGCCCTATGCGGAATCCTACGCCCAACTCCAGGAACTGGCCAAGCAAATGGAGCAAGCAGCCGCCCAGGACCCAGCCATCCGGCTGGTCCAGAGCCTCGCGCCGGCCATGGTACGGGTCTATGCTCTGCTGACGCGCCACAAGGCGGATTTCAACGCCCTGGCGGCCGCGCTCGATCTGTATCTCGCCAAGGCCGGTACCGGCCGATTGCCCCAGACCCTGCCGGGGGACTCGCCCCGGGATCCGTATACCGGCAATGCGTTCAAGTACCACTCGACCGGTACCGGCTTTGTCCTGCAGTGCGGCACCAGAGACCTCGACAACAACGAAGTCCGCGAGTACCGCTTCACCATTGCCAAGTGAGCGACCGCCCTCGGATCGAACCCCGAAGCCGGGTCCCCTCTGGGGCCCGGCCTCGCCGTGCGCACGCCAAGTCCTTCAAAGAGAAGTACTTATCGTGTCGCGGACATCTTGTCCGCGTGTGTCGAGGGCCTCCGGCCCTCGAATCGAAGGCGCTCGCGCCTTCGACACGCGCGGGCGCTCGCGACACGTTTTCAGACACGTTCTCAGACTTGGCCGGAGGTGTTCCCCCGGCTTCGCGTCGCGATCGATCGACCCTGCAAGGTGCTGGGCGTTTCCCACCGCAAGGGCTTCTGGATGGGCTGACCGCCGTCCACGGCACCTGTCCGACTGCCCGCAAGCTGCCCCGGAAGGCGGATTGCCCGTCTTCCCATTTCACGCCGAAATCCGTTGACAGGGTTCCCGGCGGTCGGTACAATTCCCCGGCTCTTGGAGAGGGACCCCCAGACGCGCCGACCCGCGTCCGGGAGTCCAGGTCCCGAGGCATTCGGACAAGACTCAGCGTACGTGTTGGACGGTTGGGGCCCCTTCGCTTACAAGTGCGGCGGGGCGGCAGGTACGCGGAGGGATCATACGCTCGACAGAATCTCACGGGTAACGCGCCTGCGTGCGCAGAGCGCCACCCGGATAACCAAGGAGACAAGAACCAATGGCGACACCGGTCGAAAAATGGGTAGAAGAACAGGCCAGATTGGCCAAGCCGGATCGAATCTGGTGGTGCGACGGCTCGGAGGAAGAAGCCCGCAAGCTGATGGAAATCGGGATGAAGAAGGAGAAGATCCTGGACTATCCCCTTTTCTGGGAGTTGAACCAGAAGACCTGGCCCACGGCGTATTACCACCGCAGTCACCCGACGGACGTCGCCCGTACGGAGCAGTTGACCTTCGTCTGCCATCCGAAACAGGACCAGGCCGGCCCGAACAACAACTGGATGGCCCCGGCCGAGGCGAAGGAGAAGCTCACCAAGCTGACCGACGGCTGCATGCGCGGCCGGACGATGTACGTGCTGCCCTACATGATGGGTCACCCCGACTCGCCCTACGCCAAGTCCTGCGTGCAGCTCACCGACGTCTCCTATGTCGCCGTGAGCATGCGGATCATGACCCGCATGAGCAAGGGCGTCCTGGACAAGATCGGCAACAGCGAGACCTTCGTCAAAGGCATGCACTCCGTCGGGGATTTTGACCCGAACCGGCGCTTCATCATGCACTTCCCGCAGGAGAGCCTCGTCTGGAGCATCGGCTCCGGCTACGGCGGCAACGCCCTGCTGGGCAAGAAGTGCTTCTCGCTGCGGATCGCCTCGTGCCTGGGCCAGCGCGAGGGCTGGCTGGCCGAGCACATGGTCGTCATGGGGATCGAAGACCCGCAGGGCAAGATCACCTACATCACGGCGGCCTTTCCCTCCGCCTGCGGCAAGACGAATCTGGCCATGCTCCAGTCGGCGCTGCCGGGCTACAAGGTCTGGACCATCGGCGACGACATTGCCTGGCTCAACGTCGGTCCCGACGGCCGGCTCTACGCGATCAACCCGGAGACGGGTTTCTTCGGCGTTGCGCCGGGCACCTCCATGAAGACCAACCCGAACATGGTGCACACCCTCAAGGCCGGCAAATTTTATCCGACCCTCTTCACCAACACGGGGTTCGACCTGGACAGGATGGAGCCCTGGTGGGAAGGCTACGATGCGCCCACGCCCGCGAAGATGGTCGACTGGCAGGGCAAGCCCTGGACGCCGGGCCAGGAAGGCAAGGTGGCCCACGCGAACTCCCGGTTCACAGTGTCCATGTACAACGCCCCGACGCTGTCGCGGGAATTCGACAACCCCAAGGGCGTGCCGATCTCGGCGATTCTGCTGGGCGGCAAGCGGACCCAACTGGTCCCGCTGGTGACCGAGGCCTTCGACTGGGCGCACGGCGTGTTCCTGGGGGCCCGCACCGGCTCCGAGACCACCGCCGCCGCCGCCCACCAGGTGGGCGTGCTGCGCCGCGACCCCATGGCCATGCTGCCGTTCTGCGGCTATAACATGGGCGACTATTTCGGCCATTGGCTGAGCATCGGCCAACGCCTCAAGCATCCGCCGAAGATCTACGGGGTCAACTGGTTCCGGACCGATGAGGACGGCAAGTTCATCTGGCCCGGCTTCGGCGACAACATCCGCGTGATCAAGTGGATTCTGGATCGGGTCAACGGCCGCATCGGCGCCAAGGAGACCCCGCTGGGCCTCGTCCCGCACACGGCCGATCTGGATGTCTCCGGTCTGAGTATCCCCAAGGACAAGATGGAGAAGCTCTCTGAGGTGGACCGCCCGCTCTGGCAGGCCGAGGTGCAGGACATCGATAAGTTCCTCAATTCTTTTGGCGACCACCTGCCCGCCGAAATGCGCCGCCAGCGCGACATGCTGGTCAAAAAGCTGGGATAGCACACGGATTTTCTGGCATGGTACAAGAAACAGCTTTTTCGGGTAACAGAGAACGGGTGGCAGCGGCAAGCGCAGTCTTCGGAGCTTGCCGATGGTCTTGCTCCTCCGCCATCGGCAAGGCCTGCGCAAAGCCTCCG
>VGYL01000963.1 GCA_016872975.1 Planctomycetota bacterium | reverse complement strand
TCGGGACCGATGCCGGAGATGCCCAGAAGCTCTTCCCGCAATTGTGCGGTGCGGACGGATTCCAGGTTCTTCAGGTCGCCGCCGTGGCGCTCGCAGAGCCAGCGGAGGAAGTTCTTGAGCCGCTTGGCCTTCACGCGGAAGTAGCCGGCCGGGCGGATCAATGCTTCCAACGGCTCCAGCTCCATCTCGTGCAGCCGGATCGGGTCCAGGACGCCCGCGGCCTTGAGGTTCGCGATCGCCTTGGCGACGTTGCTCCAACTGGTGTTCTGGGTCAGGATCGCGCCGACCGCGACCTCGAACGGCGTCTCGCCCGGCCACCAGTGCTGCGGCCCGAAGAACGCCAGCAGCGCCTGATACATCTCAAGTAACAACTCTCGTGTGTTTTTCATCGTGTCCAACCATGCTCGAATTTGTCGTTTCTCTGAAGGACTACTCTGCCGGCCGCGGTCCCGGTTCGCGCCGGCGCCGCAGGCTCTTGTAATTTCGTCGCGGCGCCGGTACACTCCGCAGAATTCCACGGGGAGTGATCGCCGCCGAATCTCCCTGGGGTTGGAGTTCCATCCGTACAAGGTGACGCGTGCCGACGAAGGACCGGAAAAAGAAGAAGAGCCGCGACTACCCGGCAGGCCAGTTGCTCAATTTCGCGCCGGACTCGTACCTGGAGCGGACGAGCCGGCCGGTCTATGGCATCCTCTTCCTGGTGCCGTTCATCTTCTTCTATGAGATCGGCACGATTCTCATCAATACGGACGTTCTGACCCAGTACCAGATCCGCGTCGTGGCGTTCGTCTGGGTTCAGGACGTGCTGCTGCAGCTCGGCACCAGCAGCCGCTTCGCGTGGATTGCCCCGCCCCTGGTGGTGATCGTGATCCTGCTCGCCTTGCAGATTGCCTCCAAGAAACGGTGGTATTTCTGTCCGAGCGACTATGCCCCGATGGTGCTGGAATGCGTCCTTCTGGCGGTGCCTCTGATCGTGCTGAGCCTGCTGTCCAACAGCAGCGGCCCGCGGTCCGATAGCCTCTCGCGTTTTGCGGGCGCCGGTCCGTCGGTCCCGGTGCGCCTGGCGGCGCCGGGGGTCTCGCCGGAGGCGCTGGCGGCCGCCCCGGACCGCCAGAGCGGCATGAAAGCCCATTCCCTGATGACCAACATCGTGACCGGCGTCGGCGCCGGAATCTACGAGGAGTTGGTGTTTCGCCTGATCCTGATCGTCGTTCTGATGGTGCTGTTCCAGGATCTGATCGGACTGAGCCATCAGAACGCCATTGCCCTGTCGGTGCTGATCTCGGCGGCCCTGTTCAGCGCCCATCATCATATCGTCTGGATTGACGGGCGGTTGGCCCGCAGTGCCCCCTTCAACTGGACGGAATTCGGTTTCCGCACGATCGCCGGCATCTACTTCGCGCTGCTGTTCGCCATCCGGGGCTTCGGCGTGACCGCCGGTACCCACGCTTTCTACGACATCATCGCGACGATCCTCAACGCCGTTTTTTTCGACCCTTCGACGTGATCGGACCAGCGGTTCTTTTTCTCCGGCGGGCGGGAGAAAAAACTGTCCGGCCCTTAGTCGTTTGGGTGGAGGGGTTTGCAGCATAATCGTCCCATAAGGGCCGTGGGAGGCCGTTTTCAGTACTGATATTGCACTTGAATCGGGGGGCCGATTCCGGTATAATACCCCTAAAGGTAGAGCAGAGTCTTTCGGGGTTTGTCGTTATGGAATCGCCGCAGATCAATGTCGGAATCGATCAACTGACCTTCAGTCTGTTTCAGAGGCCGTTGCATCCGGAGTTGTTCCAGATCTACGCGAGCCGACAACTGAAGACCGAGAAGTACGAGGCTCTGATCTGGGTGACAGGCTGCACGCACGTCGTCAGCGTCTTCGCGGGCGATGTGTGCCTCAGCGAGGTGGTGAGCACGCCGGGACAGTTGCTGCCGCATCGCGGCCTGGTGGAGCGGTTCCAATTCCGCGGCCCGCGGACCCACAAGTGCACCCTCAGTCGCGGCGTCAGCTACATGACCGACTTCCAGATCGAGAAGATGAGCGCGAACCTCTACCGCCAGAGCTACACGGACCTGGAACGCTTCGCCCGCAATCGCGGCGTCTTCGTCAAATTCCCCGAGCTCGAAGTGGACAGCCTCCAGCCGTTCTGCTACATCGACTTCGAAGCCCGCCGGACCGAGCTGCACATCCACACCTTCGCCGCCTATCCCGACCAGGTGACGATGATCAAGACGCAGTCGCTGTTCGACTTCCAGTAACAGACGCTCGACCGCGCCCTCTTGCATGTCGTGTCCTTTCCGAGGTGTGCCCGGCACAGCTCTTTCTTCTGCGCCGCTCCCCCTCCCGGCCCCGGCGCCCGCCCCGTAGCATGGGCGTCCCGCCCAGGAATATCGCGGCCGTCCGTCCCCGTGGCATGGGCATTCTGCCCATGAGTATCCCGCGCATCCCGCTCATACACGCAGGGTGTGGTGTCCCGCACCCACCCGCCGATTCCCAACTGGCTTCGTCTTGCCCGATGGGCAGGGCGTTGGAACACTGGAATAGTGGGACACTGGGGTATCGCCGCTCATGGCCGATTCGCTGTGTTTGGCGCGATAGATGCATCTTTTGTCCCTCGGACACCTCGGCCCGGACTACGTGGTTGTGGATGCCCCGATCGACGATCCGCCCTCGGAGGCCGAGATCTCCCTGTCCGTCGATGGGAGCGAGAGCCGCTGGGAAGTCCGCCTGATCGACGGCTTGTCGGCCGCGCAGGCCCGGTCACGGATTTCCCCCTCCGGGTGATTGGCACCCGCACAGGGACCGTTATGGCGGCAAGAAGCACGGAAGGCGAGAAGAAGCAGCTCAGCCGCCGTGGCCGTGGCGAGGGCGCGAGCGCCCTTGGTCAGAACAGGTCTTCCGCGACATTCGGAACCGACAACTGCCTACCGACTACCGACAACTG
>VGYL01000962.1 GCA_016872975.1 Planctomycetota bacterium | reverse complement strand
CGAGTTGATGGAGCGCTTCGACCGCAGCCGGGCCACGGTGCATCGCATCATCAATCAGCGGCGGGCCCTGGCCCTGCTGGCGCGGAAGATCGAGCATGTCCCCAGCGACGAGTTCCTCCAGGCCGAGGCGCGTACGTTGATCCTGGGCCGGCCCTTCACTCTGGAGCGGCTGGAGCCGGAACGGCGGGTCGAGCCGTTCGAGCTCGTCGGCGAGGACCTGCTGCCGGAATACCTCCAGGTCCTCAAGATCACGCCGGTGCTCAATCGCGAGCAGGAGATCGAGCTGTTCCGCCGCTACAATTACCTCAAGCACCTCGTGGCGCAGGAGCGCCATCAGCTCAAGCTCGCGAAAGTCGACGCGAACCTGCTGGCGCAGCTCGAGGCCTATCTCGACGAGGCCGAGGAGATCCGCAAGATGCTGGTCGAGGCCAACCTGCGGCTCGTCGTCAGCATTGCCGGCAAACACACCAGCCACGAGGCCAGCTTCCTCGAATTGGTGAGCAAGGGCAACTTCGCGCTGATCCAGGCGGTGGAGGAGTTCGACTACACCAAGGGCTTCCGCTTCAGCCGGCGGGCGGCGCTGGATATCGCCAAGGAATACGCCAAGGTCTCCGGCCGCAGCACGGAGCTGGCCCCCAAGCGGGCGGCCTCGCTGGCGAGCATCCAGCGGGATCTGCGCGGGACCGCCGCCGATGTGTCGGCCCTGGAGCAGGCCCGCCAGAGCCTCGCCGCGGTCATCCGCGAAGAGCTCGACGAACGCGAGCAATACGTCATCCTGCACCATTTCGGCCTGACCGGCTCGTCCATCCGCAAGAACACCAAGACTCTCAAACAGATCGGCGATGAACTCGAACTGACCAAGGAGCGTATCCGCCAGATCGAGCTGACGGCATTGCAGAAACTGCGCCAACGCCTCAGCAGCGAGCAGTTCGAGTTGCTGACCGGCTGATCCGACACGGGACATACCATGACGCTGCTATTGATTCTGATCCTCGTGTTCGTGGCCAGTGCGATCGGCACCGTGACCGGCTTCGGCCTGTCCACGGTGATGATCCCGGTCCTGGTCCTGTTCTACCCGCTGCCCGAGACGCTCCTGTTCGTCGGCGCGATCCACTGGTTCAACGACCTGTGGAAGCTGCTGCTGTTCCGCGAGGGCATCCGCGTGAAGTTGATCCTCGCCTTCGGCCTGCCGGGCATCGGCGCCACGATCCTTGGCGCCCGTCTGATCTTCGCCCTGCCCGGCACGGTCCTCTATCGCATCCTGGGCGTGTTTCTCATCGCGTACGTGGCCTTTCTGTTCGTTCGCGGCGCCTTTCGCGTCCGCCAGAGCCCGCTGACCGCGGTCATCGGCGGCGCGTTGTCCGGCTTCTTCGCGGGCGTCTTCGGCATCGGCGGCGCGATCCGCGCCCTGTTCCTGTCCGCCTTCGATCTGCCCAAGGCGGTGTTCATAGCCACTGCCGGCGCGATCGCCCTGGCGATCGACACCCCCCGCCTGGCCATCTACTTCCGCCAGGGGACACGGATCGAGCCGTTGCGGTTCTGGGGCCTGCTGCTGTTCATCCCCGCCTCCTTCCTCGGCGCCCGCTTCGGCAAGGAACTGCTCGACCGCATCCCGCAGCAGCACTTCCGCAAGGTCGTCGCCGCGTTCCTCCTGATCCTCGGCCTGCGCCTGCTGATCAACCCGTGAGCCGGAACCCCGGATGTCGCCCCGAGATACTGGGCGTACCCTACTTGAAGCCGCCGGAAAAGTCCTCGCGCCACGATGAACCGCTGTGCCTTTCCCGTCTCGGGAACCCACCGGCACGATCCTCGCGGTTTCCTCGACAGCCGCCAAAGATCTAAGGGGGCGCGTGAGAGGTCGGTTGGCCGTGGCATGGGCTTCCAGCCCATGAATCATCGGCAGGATGCCGATGCCACAGAACCCCACGGGCAGGATGCGCGTGCCACTTCTCACACACCCTCTAACTTGCGGCCAGTTCCGGAAGACACCCCGGGAAACCCCGTGGGGCCGGCGTCAGGTCCCGGATGCCGACCCCGGCGAAGATCTTCAGGAGACGCTCCCGCTGGTCGTCGAGATCCGCGAAGGGAGCGAAACTCCGGATGAGTCCGCACGAGCGGCAGGCCGGGATCGTCGCCCGGTTCCCCAGGAGATGGCACAGCCGAAAGGACGCCAGGCGCCGCCCCGTCCACATGTCGCCCACCGACTCCCGGACCACGTTCCCGACGACGGTCCCATGGCTCCAATCCGCGCAACAGACCGAGGTCGAGCCGTCGAAGTTGATCGCCAGCTTGGCAAACGGCTCCGGGCACACCAGCCGATCGCGTGGCGGGACTCCGTGCAGACCCATCACCGTCTCCCGGCCCATGCTGCAATCCATCACGTCCGTCCGTGACGACCCCAGGACGGGGACGATGTCCCACGAATCCGAACAGGGGGCCAAATCCTCCACAAAGGTCGCCTTGTCCTGCTCGGACAGCCCGAAATCGATGATCTTCACGTGGAGATGGGTGGAGCCGCCCGAGCGGTTTTTCACGTCATGCGCGGCCTGGAGATTCGCGCGGATGTCCCGGTACCGGACACGGCCGCCCGAAATCCGTTCACAGACGGAATCCTGGACATTGTTCCACGGACACGCGCAGCACGTCCAGGCCGGCCGCCACCAGCCCATGCATGAGCGGCGCCGTCAGCAGCGAGCCGTTGGTCGTCACCTCGACCGAGCGGGCGACCTGGGTGCGCTTGGCCAGGCGTACCATGTCCGGAAGCTGCTTGTGCAGCAACGGCTCGCCATCCTTGTAGAGGTGCAGGCGCTGGACTTTCGCGCCGCCGCGACGCGTCAGGTCACGCAGATCCCGGATGGCCTTCTCGTACAGCTCGAACGGCATCCTGCCCGTGGGGCGTCCCACCCGCCGCAACGCCGCCGGATTTCCCGTCGGGCAGAACG
>VGYL01000961.1 GCA_016872975.1 Planctomycetota bacterium | reverse complement strand
TCGCCCCGGTTTGGCACGGGGCCTCCAAACGCGATGCATCGCGTTGGGGGCCCCCATGTCTACGCAAAGCCGTAGACATGGCACCCAAGCCGCCAGTTTCTTTAGAGGAGCGAAGCGACGAAGCAATCTCCCCGTCCGGCAATGGAAGAGGACATTATGACAGAGCAATTGAGCAATTGCTCACGACGAGACTTCATGAAGACTTCGGCGACGGCCGTGGCGTCGGTGTCGGCCTTTGCGGGCCTGTCGAGCCGGGCTCATGCCGCCGGCTTGGACCGGGTCCGGGTCGGCATGATCGGCTGCGGCAACCGCGGGGCGGGAGCCGCGGTCAACTGCCTGCAGGCGGACGAGGGCGTCGAGATCGTCGCCATCGCCGAGCCTTTTGCGGACCGGATCGACAAGGCCAGGGCCGATATCAAGCAGTGGTGCGAGAAGAACCAGCAGCCCTTCGAGCGGCGCATGAAGGTGACGCCGGAGACGACGTTCCCGGGGTTCGACGGCTACAAGAAGCTGCTGGCGCTCAGGGAGGTGGACGTCGTCCTGATCGTGACGCCCGCCTGTTTCCATCCGGTGCACCTGGAGGCCGCGATCCGGGCGGGCAAGCACGCGTTCATGGAGAAACCCGCCGGCGTCGATCCGCCGGGAATGCGCAAGATCATCGCGGCCGGCGAGCTGGCCCAACAAAAGGGTCTGGCCATCGTGGCCGGCACGCAGAGGCGGCACCAGGCCCGGTACCTGCAGAACGCCCATGCGATTGCCCAGGGCGCGATCGGCAAGATTACCGGCGGGCGCGTCTGGTGGTGCGGCGCCGGGGGTGGGGCCCCGCGCAAGCTGCCCGGCCAGAGCGACGCGGAGTACCTGGTCCGCAACTGGTACCGCTTCAGCATGATGTCCGGCGACCACATCGTGGAGCAGCACGTCCACAACCTGGACGTGGCCAACTGGTTCATCGGCCGGCCGCCGGTGCAGGCGCTGGGCTTCGGCGGGCGGGCCCGCCGCCAGGGCGGCAACCAGTACGACTTCTTCAGCGTCGATCTCGACTACGGCCAGGACGTGGTCGTCCACAGCATGTGTCGCCAGATCAAGGGCTGCTTCACCCGCGTCAGCGAGCAGTTCTTCGGCACCGAAGGCTCCGCCTGGGGCGACGGCAAGCTCGTGGGCAGGCAGGTCGCCGTGCCCGAGTTCGAAGAGAAGGGCGGTCCCTACGTCCAGGAGCATCGCGACCTGATCAAGAGCATCCGGGAAGGCAAGCCGCTCAACGAGGCCCGCAACGTGGCCGAGTCCACGCTGGTGGCGATCATGGGACGGATCTCGGCCTACACCGGCCAGATCGTCCGCTGGTCGGACCTGACCAGGAACGAGAAGAGCCCCTGGTACAACCTGGCGCTGACGCCCACCCCGCTGGACTTCGAGCAGGGGACCGTCGTGGCCCCGCCGGAGAACGTGATTCCGCTGCCGGGCGAGGCGTAACGCGGCGCGCCTGCTCAAAGCCCGAAGAAGATGAGAAGCTCAGAAGGTGAGAAGGTCGGAAGGCGACTCTTCTGACCTTCTTTCTTTCTGGCGTTTGTCGTGTGCTCGCAAGAGCATCGTAGCGCGGGCGTCCCGCCCATGAACAGGAACACGGAAGAAGGGGAAAAGCGGACTGTTTGACCCGCCTTATGAGTTCTGACGAGCAACTTCAGTAGTGGCCGCGTGAACCGCTCTGGGCGTAGGTCGTGCGTCCTCGCACGACATCTTCGGCGAGCGGGGACGCTCGCCCTACGAAGATCGCCCGTCACCGGGTTCTGATTACCGAACTTGCGCGCCAAAACTCGTTAGAGCAATGAGGTATGTTGCCCATGAATCGCAAGGCCATCTCCGCCTGCGCGGAGCAAGCTCCGCCCTTGGCTTCACGGGCAGGATGCCCATGCCACTCACGGGCGGGACGCCCATGCTACGGGCGGGGGGCGTTGCGGACGCAGCGGAAGCCGTAGATGTCGTAGCCGAAGCAGACGTCCACGTAGCCGGGGTTCTCGTTGTAGCGGTAGCCGCTGCGGCAGTTCTGGTCGCTGAACTTCCACGCGCCGCCGCGGACGACCTTGGTGTCGCCCTTCTCCGGGCCGCGCGGATTCTCTTTCGGGGACTGGGGGTAATAGTCCACGCCGTAGAAGTCGTTGCACCACTGCCAGACGTTGCCGCAGATATCGTACAGGCCCCAGGGGTTGGGCTTCTTCTGGCCCACCGGCTGGGGCCGGCCGCCGGCGTTCCGGTCGAACCAGGCGTAATCGGCCAGTCCGGCGGCGCTGTTGCCGAAGAAATAGGCGGTGCTCGTCCCCGCCCGGCAGGCGTATTCCCACTCCGCCTCGGTGGGCAGCCGATAACCGTTCGCCTCGAAGTTGCACTGCCAGGTGGTCAGATCGTAGCAGGGCGTCAGGCCCTCGGCCTGGGATCGCGCGTTGCAGAACTTCACCGCGTCGGACCAGCGCACCCCCTCGACCGGATTCTTCGGCCCTTTCCAGCGGGAGGGATTGTCCCCTAGGAGCTTCTCGTACTGCTCCTGCGTCACGAGGTGCTTGTCCATGTAAAACGCGCTGACCGCAACCTCGTGCGGCGGCGCATCCGGCTCCTCCCTGTCGCCCATCGTGAACCGGCCCGCGGGGATCAGGACCATGTCGGGAATTTCCGATTTCAGGCCTTCTTTCGATTCCTGCTTCGCGCTCGCACCGGACGTTTTTGCGGTCTCGCCGGGTGTCTTGCGCTGACAGCCGTGAAGCAACAGCAGAGTTCCGGACACAAGCAATGCAGTGACGATGACATGTTTCATGTTTCTCGATTCCCAATGTTCCTTCGGCGCTCGTGGCACGGGCATCTTGCCCGTGTTCTTTCATGGGCGACCGCGCCCATGCTACTGGCAATGAGGATCCGCCATAAAGCCAAGCCATGTCTTGGCCACAGAGGTCACAGAGGACAC
>VGYL01000960.1 GCA_016872975.1 Planctomycetota bacterium | reverse complement strand
CGGATGTTCCAGCAACGACATCCCTGTCTCTGCGATGGTATCCATATCCCATTCATCGGCATTCCACGCTCCGCAACTGTAGAAAAGCGGTTACAGTAGAAGTAGTAGTAGTAGTCGAGTTCGAACAGGCCGTGGCGCGGGGCTGTCCATGGGGCGCCCGCGCAGGGATGTTCCGCCATCAGGGTGTCCCAGCGGGCATAGTTCTGCTGCCCGTTGGTTTCGAGCAGGCCGGTGTGCAAGCCCGGCAGGGGGCCAGCCGGGCGGCCAGGTTCTTGTTCCACTCCACCAGCAGCGGCGACGCGGACCGGCAGGTCGCCGACAGCCACGTCCAGCGTTTCCGGGGGCGAGTAAAAAGGGTCGGGCTTTGGATGGGGGAGTGGACACGGACGGGCCGGATCGGCGCTATCCGGGCCCCTTTTCCGACACAACCGGTACTTGACATTTTTCGACAGTCGGGCAAGAATATCTTCATCGGCCTGCGTCCGAGCAGAGTTGCCAGGTTGACGGAAAGGAGCCGGCGAGCGATGAAGAAGCGACATGGTTTCACTCTGATTGAGGTTCTGGTTGTCATTTCGATCATTGCCCTGCTTCTCGCCGTGCTGTTGCCCGCCTTGGGCCGGGTGCGGCAACACGCGAAGAAAGTGGTATGCGCCGCGCAACTCCGCCAGCAGACGCTGGGCCTGGTCTGCTACACCGAGAACTATGACGGCAAGGTCATGGGCGTGGGCGGTCCCGGCAAGCCCTATTGGTTCCACTTGATCGCCCCGTTTCTGGGGGACAAGCAGTACGAGAACGATCCCCAGGCGGCCTTCAACGGGGTCATGCAGGTCATCATCTGCCCGTCCGTGACGGAGCGGGCCGACGGCCGATCCTTGCAGCGCGGCACCGCGATTCGGTCCTGGGCCTTCTGGTGGGGCGGCGCGGGCAAGAGCTATGCCGAAGGCAGCTACACGATCAATTCCTGGCTCCAGCCGACCGGCTATTATCAAGTGGAGACGAGCAGTCCGGAGCATGGCCGCTACTACCAGAAATTCGCGGATGCGCGGCCGGATGTCCCTCTGTTCGGCGATGGCATGTGGGTCGACGCCTGGCCCCGGAGCACCGATCCGCCTCCCTCCAACTCGTTCAACGGCGATAACGGCGCGATCGCCAGTATGCACCGATTCTGTATCGCCCGGCACCGTCGTGCCATCAATCTCAGTTACGTCGATACGCACATCGCCGTCGTGCGCTTGGAAGAGTTGTGGCAGCAGTATTGGCATCGCGGCTACCAGCCCCGATACGACGTTGTCGTGCCGGATTGATTCCGTTCCGCGGCGAGGGAATTGGGGTCCGTCTTCGCTGTTCGTTATCTTGCCGCGGATGTCGCAGGCGGCCCAAGTCCGTGGCGCGTTGGCGATCGCGGGCCGCGTGACGCCGGATCGCGCGGCAGCGCTCCCGCATATTCGCTACGCAGGAACCCAAGCCCATCCTGCGTGAAGATGCCGGCCTGTCGGTCAGGTCGCGTTCCAAGGGATGCCGGCGGTGTCTTCCGTGATCCAGCGCGGGCGGTCCACCGCGCAGAGAATCGCGGCGGCTCCGATTTGCAGATCCTGATGGGCCCGGCGGAATGCCGTCAGGCCGGAGGCATCGCGTGCCGAAGGGTTCGCGGTCAGCTTCATCTCGAAGGGATAGAGCACGCCATCGCGCTCGACGTAGGTCCGATGATAGCCCATCCAGAATTCGGGCACGAGCTCTTCGTCCAGATCGTTGACACGCGCCAGGAACCCACGCCAAAGCCAGTCCCACAGGGCGCCGGTGAAGCGTGTGTTCGTTTGCCTCGCCTGCTCGACGAATGCGTGGGGGTCGTGCAGCCACCCGGTCAGCCAACAGGGTGATGCACCTGCTCCGGTCAATTCCTGAAGACTGAAGCCGCGCAGGTCGAGGAATGCGGCGCGTCCGGCCAAACTCTCGGCCAGAGACTGGAAGACCTGCCACTGTTGCGAGCCGCTCATCAAGTACAATCCCGGACGTGCATTGCTCGCGTCCACGTGGCGTTTGATGGCGGAAATCAATTCGGGCGCGTATTGGATCTCGTCCAAGACCACCGGGGGCGGGTGGTTGCGGAGAAACAGATCGGGCTCGCTACGGGCGTTTTCCAGATCGATGCTGGGGTCGAACACGGCGTAGTCGTGGTCGGGGAACACATGGCGCAGAAGCGTCGTCTTGCCCACCTGCCGGGCCCCACTGACCAATACGACCGGGAACGCGTCCATGAGCTTCCGCAGTCTTGCGGTGAGTATTCGCTCTTTGTACATACCTTGCAATCTAAACGCATTGCATTCGAATTGCAGAGTTTTTTTCCGGAAATGGCATCTTCACTGCAATGACCGCCTTACATGGGCTTTACGAAGCTGCCGCGCCCGGCCCGAGCCGGTGGAGGATTTCGCCGGCGTGGGGGACGAGCAGGACGCCTTCGGGTCCGCCGTTTTCGTAGGCGGCGACGTTGATGTCGGCGCAGCTAGGGCAGCCGAGGTTGATTCGGTTGCAGCGCTCCTTCCGATGCGGGGCCGCACCAGATCTTCTTTCCAGAAAGGTCCTCCGTGAGACACTGGCTGCCGGGAGGTTTCGAGGCTATGATCGGCGGACATGAACCAGGCGGCTGAGTCTCCCCGGATTGTCAACATCGCCGGCCCGAATGGGGCCGGCAAGACCACTTTTGCGCGAGAGTATCTGCCCAAGGAGGCTGGCTTTCCGGACTTCATCAACGTCGATCTCATCGCCCAGGGCCTGTCCCCGTTCGCGCCGGACAAGGCCGCCCTGCAAGCAGGTAAGCTGATGTTGGCCCAGATCGCCCGCCAGGTCAGCCGTCGCGAGAGCTTTGCCTTCGAGACGACCTTGAGCGGCTTGAGCTACTCGCGCCACATCCCGCGCTGGCGCCGGGCAGGGTATCATGTCAAGTTGATCTTCCTG
>VGYL01000959.1 GCA_016872975.1 Planctomycetota bacterium | reverse complement strand
GGAGGCCCACCTCGATTTCAGCGGCGTGCTGGGGCAAGTCGCCGCCGGCAGCGGACGTGTCCGACTGGTCCTCCTGCGCAGCCAGGCCCTGCCGCTGGCCGCGACGGCCAACATCTACTGCGACCATAGCACAGGACAGGTGGACTATACGCAGCCCCTGAACGCGGCGCCCGTCCCCCTCTGGCCGTGCCGACAGGATAAGGCGGGCTTCGGCCTGGCACGGTTCGGCGCCGGCGACTTCGGCTATGACGCCGCGGCCGCCGTTGGCTTCGGCAAAGGCAGCTTCGGCCACGGGCAATTCGGGCTGGACGCCGACACAGTCGAATGGCTCAGCCCGCCGCTGCCCATCGGCCGCTACCGCTTCGGCATCCGGATTGTCGATGCGCGAGGCAATGAGAGTCCCGCCAGCGAGACCGCGCCCATCGCGGTCGTGCCGGGGGCCAGGCCGGCCGCGGGACTGGAGGTTGCCGCTTTCAATGGGCAAACGAACCAACTTACACTGAGGAGAAGACAAGATGGCTGAGGTTTATCCTGGTGACAACGAGTTGCTGAACATGCAGTCGGACAGCGAGACGGGCGTCGAATACATCCCCACCGGGACCGCGCCCTACTACCTGCACTTCCGCAAATTGTTGCATCGTCTATTGCTGGCGACCCGCCGCGGCAACGACCTGCGCGTCTACGACGAGGGCGGCCTGGAGATCGGGGTCAAGCCCGGCCAGTTCTGGTGGGGCACCGACCTCGTCAGCTACGCGGGCTCGACGGGCAACCTGCTGGCCGACAATCGGGCAAACATTTACGTGTACCTGACCGCCCAGGGCGCTCTGGTCACGAACGAGTACACCGGCTTTCCGAGCATGGCGACAACGCCGCACGTTCGCCTGGCCGTCGTGAGCACCGCGGGTGGTGACATCATGTCCATCGTAGACTGCCGGGCGGGTCACCGCGTGGCTGTCCCCTATGCCGCCGGCGGTATTCGCAAATCTATCGAGGCGCACACGACAAACGATGCCCTGGGCGAAGCCGAGTCCGGCAGCGTGCATACGAACCTCGGGGCCACCGGGACGGTGACAATCACCCTTCCGCCGGCGGCCACGCCGGGAACCGTGTTCACGTTCGCGGTCCAAGCGGCTTACGCGCTGCGGGTAGACCCCGGCGCCGCCGCCCTTCGCGACGACAGCGGCCAGACGCCGGACAAGTACAAGTCGGCCAATGTCATCGGCGCCAGTCTCACCGTGATTGCCGACGCCAACGGCGATTGGGCCACCATCGCGAAAAACGGAACCTGGACCCAGGAAGCGTAGGAGGGACTTGCCTCGCGCTTTTCTGTCGACGGATGGCAGCGGCAGGCGGTAGCTCGCAGAGGGCTTGTGCCGATGCCCCCTCCCATCGGCCAGTTCGAAAGCCTCCGCTTGCCGCTGCCGTCCGTCGTGAAAGCAGGGCCAGGGCGGCCCTGCGACTCATGGGCAAGAAGCCTCATTGTTTTACACGTCTTTGTCTTGTTGCAGAGGGTGGCATCGCCAAAGGCTCTGCCTTTGACGATGGTCGGTGCCCTCGACGGTGCCTCGATCGCACGCGAGAAAGCCATCGTCAAGGCCGGAGGCCTTGGCGATGCCACCCAGTCGGTTCTACCATGCCGAGATGTGTAAAACAGTGCGGCGAGACGCCCATGCTGTTGAAAGGTGAAGAATCATGGCAAACGAGATTCAGACGGATTACGCTTCGGGCAGCACACTCTATGCGGTCATTCGCAACCGTGCGGGACAAGTCTGGCATCCGGGGCAGCAGGGATTCGAGACCTGGGGCACCAACGGTCGTACCGCGGCCGATTACGCCTGCGCCCTGACGGACAAGGCCGGCAGCCGGTACGTCGGCGATTTCGACGCCGGCATCCCCGCCGGGGACTACGGCATCCAGGTCTTCCGGCAGGCCGGCGCGACGCCCGCCGACACGGACCCACTCGTGGGCAGCCGCGCGATTCTCTGGACCGGCACGGGGGAGCTGACCGCCGCCAAGATCCTGGCGAATAGGGCGGTGCAGGACCCCACGACCAGCACCATCGACTACTACGACGATGACGGCCAGACCCTCCTCCTGAGCCACGTGCTGCACGACGAGGGGGCCACGTTCACGAGGATGATCGATAATGGATGATGGAAGGACAGTCCATTCCTCCTTCTTCAATCATCTATCATCCATAATCCTTTTCGCAAAGGGTACAACCGATGGGCAGCTTTTCTGATTATGCGGAGAACAAGATCCTCGACCACCTGTTCGGTAAGGGCAACTACACGCCGCCGACAATCTACGTGGGTCTGTCCACAACGGACCCGGGCGACAGCGGCGCGGGATTGAGCGAGCCGAGCGGCAACGGCTACGCCCGCGTCGTGACGACGCCGGCCGATTGGAACGCCGCGGCCGGAGGTCTGCTGGACAACGCCCATGCCATCACCCTGGGTCCGGCCACCGGCGACTGGGGCACCCTGACGCATTTTGCCCTCTTCGATGCCGCGGGGGGCGGCCATTTGCTCCTCCACGGGGCGCTGGTCCACCCCAAGACCATCGAAAGCGGCGACTCGGCCCGCTTCGCCGGCGGCGAGCTTACAGTGACTTTGGACTGACACGAGAGTGCGGATTGCGAATTGACGAGGACCCGCGATGCGAATCCGCAATCCACAATCCGAAATCCGCAATTCTTCTGACGGAGATCGACTATGGCTGACATCAAGACCAAGTACGGCAGCGCCAATCAGGCCGTCACCATCACGATCAACAGCCTGGCGAACGATGCCAAGCGGGAATCGGCGGCGGTCGACAATTCCGCGAGTTGCTTTGCCGATGCCCTCGTTCAGGTGAAGATCGCCACCAATACGACAGCGGATTCCAGCGGCGACAAGTCGGTGTACGTCTATGCCTACGGCACGGCCGACGACGGCGCGACGTATTCCGCCAACGCCTCA
>VGYL01000958.1 GCA_016872975.1 Planctomycetota bacterium | reverse complement strand
TTGTCACCCGGTCCATGTCAGCGACCTCCAGCGTGACATCTGGGCTGAGGAACGCAATGCCGTACAAGAATCGGCCTTGGATTGTCGTTTTCGCAAGAAAGTCTTACCAATATCATGAGGTACGACCGCCTACTTGAGAAAAGAAGGAAATCGGGAAGCGGATGGGTCTGGGGGTGGTTCCCGTCCGCCGGCCCCGGCTGCCAAGACGGCCGATTCTTCTCGGACACCGCGCCAGCGGTGTCCGAGAAGAATAATAGGCCCAACTTCCATTTTGCAGAACTCCAGTCCGAGGTACCATGCAAACCAGAACGCTCAAGAGTGATTCGCTCCTGTTGCTGGCGGCCTTCTTCTGGGGCACGACCTTCGTGGCCCAGCGGATGGGCATGGACCACCTCGGCCCGATGACCTACAACGCCCTGCGGTTCGCCCTGGGGGCCCTGACGCTCCTGCCCCTGATCCTGACGTTCCGAGTGAATCGTGTAGGGTGGGGCTTGCCCCACCAAGAAGATCCCGGTGGGGCAAGCCCCACCCTACGTCTATTGTGCGGCGGCGGCCTTCTGGCCGGGCTGGCCCTGTTCGGCGGGGCCTCCCTGCAACAGATGGGACTGGTCTACACGACCGCCGGCAAGGCCGGGTTCATCACCAGCCTCTACGTGGTGCTCGTGCCCCTGGCGGGCCTGCTTCTCGGCCACCGCTCCAACTGGGCCGTCTGGGCCGGCGCCGCTCTCGCGGTCGCCGGTCTGTACCTGCTGAGCGTGACGGAGTCGTTCACCATCGCCCGGGGCGATCTGCTCGTCCTCGGCAGCGCGTTCTTCTGGACCATCCACGTGCTCCTGATCGGCTATCTCGCCCAACGGGCCCACCCGCTGCATATCGCCGGCATCCAGTTCCTCGCCTGCGCGGCCCTGAGTCTGCTGGCGGCGGTCCTGTTCGAGAACATCACCCTGACCGCCATCCGCGCCGCTGCCGTCGCCATCCTCT
The DNA here is from genome assembly GCA_016872975.1 of Planctomycetota bacterium. Taxonomy (GTDB): domain Bacteria; phylum Planctomycetota; class Phycisphaerae; order Sedimentisphaerales; family Anaerobacaceae; genus PLanc-01. The sequence goes on along the minus strand of VGYL01000958.1, from coordinate 1,994 downwards.
ACGCCGGCATCTTCTCGGCCGGCGTCGCCTTCACGCTCCAGGTCGTCTGCCAGCGGACCTCCCCGCCCGCCCACGCGGCGATCGTCATGAGTCTCGAAACCGTCTTCGCCGCCCTCGCCGGCTACCTGATCCTCCACGAGCGCCTCACCCCGCGCGACCTCGCCGGCTGCGCCCTGATGTTCGCCGGCCTGATCGTCGTCCAACTGCCCCTGCTGCTCCACTCCTCCACGACTCGTAATCCCAGCCCCCAGCCCGGCAATGCCCGTTCGGAACAACTCTGAGCCGTCGGGATCACGTCAGCTTCCTTCATATGCGACGACCCGGTGGAAAGCTGAAAAGGACATGACGCCACAGAGGACACAGAGCACCCAGCGCGGCCTCGGGCTTCGCCCATCGGCCGCAACCAAAAAGTTCGCCCGAGAGAAAAGCGTTCTGCAAGATTGTAGTACAGAGAAGAGCCTGGGTGAGAGGACAAGAGGGTAAGAAGTTCAGAAGGCGGGGATTCGTTTGGAACTCGGTGCTGGGAAATTGGGATTTCCTTTACCACGCCCGGTCGCCGTTCTTCGGCAGATCGGGGACCACGATCCGGACCCTCGTGCCCCGGCCGTCGGCACTGGCGATCTTCACCCGCCCGCCCAGGAGCTCGACGCGCTCGCGGAGGCTGAACAAGCCGAAGCCGGCCGTTTCCTTCAGGGCCTGCGGCTCGAACCCGCGCCCACGGTCGGAGATACACAGACCGATATACCGCCCGACCCGCCTCGATCACCTGGCGATCGTTGGCCTCGTGCCCGTCGGCGTCTTCCTGGGGCATGAACTCGTGGCGCCTCTTGCCGATCATCTGCTCCGGCGTCGAGTCGAGCAGTTCGGCGAGGGCGGTATTGGCCAACAGAAAACGCTCTTGGGGATCGAAGGCATAGACAATCGAGGTGGTGTTGTCGATGATGCTCTGGATCTGCCGGTGAGCCGCGGCCAACCCCTCTTCCGCCCGCTTGCGCTCGGTGATGTCCGAAGAGACCCCGAGGACATATTGGACCTCATGGTCCGGGCCGAATTCCGGCGCGAACTTCAGGGCAAAGGTCCGCCTGCCGGACGGGCCGGCGCAGTCGAATTCCATCTCTTCCTGGGCGCCGGTGCTGAACACGCGCTCGATAGCCGCGTCCCACAGGCCGCACAGATGCTCCGGCATCCCCCTTCCCAAAGCGCATTGGCGGCAAGCTGGACCGGCACGACCGTGCCATCCGTGGCCTGCAGGGTCAGCCGCCGTCGGACCGGGCCGGCCTGGGCGTCCGCCAGAAGCGCCTGGAGCGGCGTCTGCTGCGGCAAAGCGACGAAGGCCGTCACCTCCCGGCCCAACGCGCCCGGCACCGAGATCTTCATCCTCTCGCAGAAGCGGCGATTGCAGAACAGGATCGTCCCCTCGGGGTCCACCGTCAGGGCCGCCTCGCTCATCGTCTCCACGATGACGCGGTAGACGTGCTCGGCCCCGTTGAGCGAATAGACCTGCTCCCCCTGCGGACCGGCCACGACCAGGGCATCGACGTCGCCCCGGCGGATCGCCTCCAGAGTCTGCTCCGCCCCGGCGAGCCGCCGGCGCAGGTCCTCACTCGGGTCGAGCGAAGAGCACGAAGGCCCCAGCGCGGCCTTCGGCCGCAACCAAATCCAAAGAAACCCCCTTTGTATCTCGGGACTTATAGCCTGTGCCGCCGGAAAGCGTGTCAGGAAAACAGGATGTTGCAGCTTTGTAGTACTTCTACTGTAACCGTTTTATCCCGAGCCGCCGGGGTGAAGACGCGGCGGGAAGCGGCCGGTGCGCGCGTGCCAATGGTAAATCCGGGTTTGTTCGTTGCGGCGGAGCACGTCGCTGACCTCCTGCGCAATCTGTCGGGCGGTGGGGGCGGGATGCCGCAACAATCGCGCCAGGATTGCTCGCATTTGCGGCACCGTCGCCGCCGGCGTTTTTTTTTCCCAGGGTCACCCGCTCCAAGTTCAGGAAC
>VGYL01000957.1 GCA_016872975.1 Planctomycetota bacterium | reverse complement strand
GCTGCGAGATGAGCCTGGCGATCTGGCCGGCGGGCGAGCAGACGCGGGAGTCCCTCTGGAGCGACCAGTTGCTGATCCAGATGAAAGAAGGGCGGCAACTGACGATCCCGGTCCACGTGCTCTTGAAGTCCCCGCCGCTGTAGGATGGGGTGGCCTCCGGCCAAAACCGCAATGCTCTTGAACCACGGAGGGCACGGAGAGCACGGAGACAGAAAAGGAACACCGGATGGGAAGGAGTTAGGTTCTTCCATGAGGTTGATGCCTTGTCGCGCCCCGGCGCGGAATGCAATCATTCTCCGTGCCGTCCGTGGTCTCCGTGGTGGATCTGAAAACGGCTTTCAGTTGTTCCTGGTTCGCAATGCCGATGGTACGAATTCTGCAGATTCTCAGTGTTGGTGCGATCCTTGCGGCGGGAGGCATTCTGGCGCTGGCGGTGTCTCTCTGGCGGCAGGAGGATCCGCGGCGGGAGGAGATTTGCCATCGCCCCAGTGCCGTCGAGCTCTTTCAGCGAAGCGGTGGGCGGGCGGGTGAGCCGGTACAGGAACGTCCGCCCTTGATCGTCCAGGCGGAGGCGTTTGCCTTGTACTTGGACCCGCCGAAGACCCCGGCGAAACCGGTGGCTCCGGTGCGGACGGCGGGTCCCAGGCCCGCGCTGCCGCCGGTGCGGCCGGCGGCCCCTTCGGTGAACTTCCGGTTGCGAGGGACAAGCTACTATCCGAATCAGCCGCGCAAGTCGATGGCGCTGGTGGCCGAGGTCGGCGCGGCGGAGGGCAACGAGCGCTGGGTGCGGGAAGGCGAGCGGTTGGGCCATTTCGTCATTCAGGAGATTCGCTGCGGCAGCATTACCTATCGCGACGGCGCGAACCTGCGGGAGATGAGCGTGGAGCACAGGTCGAGTCCGCCGAGTCTCGTGCGGGACCTGCGTCCCGGGTCGCGCCAGGTCAGTGCGGCGGTCGAGATCCGGAGCACGGAAGCCGCCGGGGACGGGGAAGAACCAACGGCCCAGTAGAAAGGCCCAGAACGAACGCGAACCACGGAGGGCACGGAGACCACAGAGAAGACAGAAGGTAAGAAGGTGAGAACGGAAGAAGGGCGGCTCGTCTTGCTGCTTTCGGACCTTCCTGGCTTCTGCCCTTCTCTCGGTGATCTCCGTGGCCTCTGTGGTTACCACTGCCTTTTGGCTTGGAACGGTGGGGAGGCTGCTATGGAGCCCAGATACGATTATCGCGGGAGGCCGCTTAGGCACGCGGGATGGCTCATCCTGTTTGCCGCGCTGCTTGGCGGCTGTCACCGGGGGGCTGCGAACCTCAACGTCGTGCCTGCCGGCGGCGGGCAGAAGGTCGCCGAACGGTGCGAGACGACGGCGGAACCGGAGAAGGCTTGCCTGCCGGCGTCGGGGACAGGGGTGGTCACGGTCTTCCCGGACCGTCCTGCGGCGGCCGACGCGTCGAGCGAACCGGACGCCGAGCCCAACGAACCCGACAAGCCGCCTCAGCCCGGTAGAGTGCGTACCACGCACCAGGAATCGTCCGAGGCATCCCAAGATGGTGCGTGGTACGCACCCTACGAGACTGGGGTCCCGGTCCCCATGCAGCCGCTGCAACATCGGCAGGATGGGGACTCCAAACGCGATGAATCACCTCTGGGGGCCCACGCTCGCGACATGAAGACACGCGGGCAAGATGCCCACGACACGCAAGGGCGGGACGCCCTCGCCACACAAGGGCAGGATGCCCTCGCCACGAAGACACGCGGGCAAGATGCCCACGACACGAAGACACGCGGGCAAGATGCCCGCGACACGAGGGGGGGCGCGACGTATGGGCCGCCGGTTCTGGCCAATGGCGAGGATGTTCTGCAATTGGACCTGCCGGAGCGGTTGGAGATGATGCAACTGCTGGATTTGGCCGCCGAGTATTTGAGGCTCGACTACCTGTGCGATCTGGAGAAGATCAAAGGCCAGTGGGTGTCGCTGCGGCTGCATGGCAAGCTGCGGGGCGAGATCCGGGTCAAGGACTTGTATCCGCTCCTGGAATCCGTCCTGAAGTTCAAGGGCTATGTCATGACCTGCCATGCCGGCGGGCTGGTGACGATCGTGCCGGTGGCGGATGCCCTGCAGGTGGACCCGGTGCTGCTCGATGCCGGCAGCGGGAACCTCGAGGCGGGCGACATCGTCGTTACACGAGTGTTCGATTTGCAGTACGTCAACACCGCCAGTGCCATGAGCCTGCTGGACCAGATGAAACTGAGCGTGGCGGCTTCTCCCCTCGAAGAGAACCGCAGCCTCATCGTCACCTGCTACGCCCACCGGATGGCCCGCATTGAGCGGTTGCTGAGCATGGTCGATCGGCCCGGCCGGCCCAAAGAGTTCCGGTTCCGCCAGCTCAAGTACACGATGGCCCATACGCTCACGAAAAGGGTCGAGACTCTGGTGGCCGAGCTCAGAACCCTGCCCACGACCATTGCGCCCGTGGAACCGAAGCCGGCAGCGCCGCTGCTGGCGGTAAGTGCGCCGCCCCTGGCGGCCCCTCTGCCCAAGCCGAAGCCCCCCTTCGATGCGCCCGCGGCGACGGACAGACCCGCGGTCTACCTGGACGCCGATGAGCGCACCAACCGAATCCTGATGATCGGCCCGCCGGAGCAGTTGGCCCTGGTGGAGGAGGTGATTGACGCACTCGATATGGCCCAACACGATCCGCGCATCCTCCGGACGTACGGAATCACGCATCTGAACGCCGCCGACGCCCGGAACAAGCTGGACGAACTGGGAGTCGTCGTTAAAGCCGGGACGCGAGAAGGCGGCAGTCCGCCGGTCTTCGTTTCCAAGGCATCTGCGCCGGACAAAGGCGGCGCCGGCCTGGGAGAAGCGGTGGCGATGGAGGAGATCCAGGTGACGGTGCTGGAGACGACCAACTCGCTCCTGGTCAATGCCACCCCGGAGCAGCATGCGCGCGTCGGTGCCGTCCTGGGGTATGTGGATGTGA
>VGYL01000956.1 GCA_016872975.1 Planctomycetota bacterium | reverse complement strand
GTCGGCCACATAGCTTCCAGGTCCATCCATGACCATATCTCCAAGAGACCCTTTTCTTGGAGATATCGTCCAACCACAGCCCCGAAGGTGAAAAACTACTCTGTAACGCTGCTACAGTCTCCTTTTTTTCGCCGGAATCGGCGTTTTGGGTAAGAAGAGTCCGTCGAAGTCCTCAATGGTCTTACTGGTCTTGCCGGCCGTACGGATGGAGAAACCCTGTTCGGTAGCATCCTGATAGATGAGCAAGGCGGCCCCGCCGCGCTTGGCGGCAGAGATCTTCTCCCACAGCAGGTCGCGGACGCGGGCCGAGACCCGCCCGACGAACACCCCCGTCTTGGGCTGAATCAGCCAGCGCGTCAACTCACCCCGCAGCGACGGCGTCACTCGTTCCAGGACCATCACAATCATGGTCTTGACCCTTCAGAGTACCCTGGTTGGGAGAGATGCGGATTCTCAGAACTTGCCCAATGGGCGTAGCGTCCGAGAAGGAGGGAGACTGGGGTTGCCACAGTCCGCCCGGGCGGGCCGCATCGGCGGCGAATTCGTCGTCCGCCTGCTCTTCCTTCGGAACGTCCAGCACCTTGGCAATGTCCGGGAGAATCCGCTCCATCAGTCGCGACTCGCGAAACCGGTCCCGGCACCGAATGCGAACCTGGCGCTCCAGGCCCGGGGGATTCTCCGCCGCGACCGCAAAGGCCGCCGGAATCGTGTAGTCCACCTTGTACAGATCCGCGATATCGTAGATGAACGACAGTTGCTTGCCGCAGTGAATGAACCCCAGGGCCGGCGAATACCCGCCGGACAGGACCGCCGCGTGGACCAGGCCGTACAGGCAGGCATTGGCCGCCGAAAGCGCCCGGTTGACCGGATCGGCCGCATTCCACGCCGAGCGCTCGTAGTTGCGCCCTTCCCACGGGACATTGTACTTCTGCGAGGCTTCAGCATACGCCTGGCGGACCCGGACGCCTTCTTTGCCGCGCAGTTGCTGCAAGGTCAGATCCTCGTCGATCTTCTCATCGAAGCGCAGGCAATACATGCGGATAACGACCTGCAGGCGCGTCACGTCATTGCTGACGAGGGCCGCCTGGCGGAGGAGATTGCGGCTGTGCCTCGCGCCGCCCAGACCCTGGGCATAGAAGCGCACGCCATGCTCGCCGCACCAGAGGACCTGGCAGTTGTTCTCGGCCAGGGTATGGACCGCCGCATGGGTGATCGTCGTCCCCGGCCCCAGCAGCAGCACCGCCAGCGAAGCCGCCGGAACGGCCACACTGCCGTCGGCGCGATGCACGGCGATAGCCTTCTCATGGCGGTCGACGACCGCGTGTTCCGCGTACAAATAGCTGAGCTTGTCCGCAAACCTGGGCAGTTCTTGAAGATTCTGCATAGATCCCTCCACTATGCACTTGTCAAAGAGCTATATCGGCCTTTTTCAGGCCCGGCTTAAGTCACTCCCGAACCGGCGCAATGGAAAGCAAGCCGAAGCCAAAGGCCTTGGCGGGGCCGATGCCGGAAGCCAATGCCTCACGGAAAGCGTCCGCATTCGTGATCCGCAGCAGGCCATCAAAGCAGACCGCGAGTTGCGTCATCTCATGCGAACGGCCGTCCTCCCTTTTGCGGCCTCTTTGTTTACCCTCGCGACAGACCTTGACGCGCGGTATCTGGTGGGTTTCGCCGTTCTCTTTCTCGACTTGTTTCATGAGAATCTCAAAACCGCAACCCTTGCCTTTGCGAGTTAGCCACTGAATCTGCTCTTCTTCGCGCACCAGGCCGACGCGTTTGCCTTTTAGCACTTCGTCGCCCTTGGCGGATTTGCCAATCCGCTTCGTCGGATTGGCACGCAAACGGAACGAAAGGACCTGTCCGCTTCGAAGTCGCGCATACGTCTTCACGATATCCTTGCAGGCCGGATTGGGTGGGTCCACATCCGTACCCAGGTAGTCGGAGACAGTGTCGAGAAACGACCAGTCCGGTTGGACGTGTGACTGGACATAGACTGTCACGCGTCCCCTTGGCTCATCGACATCGGCACGAAAAAGGATGCCGAACTGTTTCCTCGCCTCGACATCGTCCGCGGGGCGTTGCGAAAACGCCCGCATCAGCGTCCGGTGCATCTCGTACGGATGGGCCAGTTCGCTCCAGACTTGGCGGCAGGTCGGGTCCAGAATTAACCGTGACAGATAGAGGTGCGCGCTGTCGCTCATGAGACGCCTCCGGCGTTCGCAAAACGGGTGGTGATGGGCCGGGGCTTGAACCGTCGCTGTCCGAAGCACAGCGGCCAGTCGTGCTGTGTTCTCTCCCCGTCAGGCGATTCCAGCACCACACGCCTATTCGCCACGCCAGACAGGAGGTGCTCTTCCAGGCTGCCCGGTTTGGGGCAGTCACCCGGCCCCAGGGGCGGCACGGCCAACGGAAACGCCTTTCGCCCGAGGAACAACGTCCATTCGGGGGACCGCAGCCTTTCGGCGATCCTCGTGAGAAGCTCCTGGTCGCCTGACTCCAGACCCACTGTGAAGGATGCGTCGGCCAGATAGTCGCGATGGGATACGACTGCATCGACGCCGCTTCCGTCGGCCTTGATGACACCGTACTCAGGAGGCTTATGTCGATCTCCACCCGCCGTGTGATAGTCACGTTCTGGGCGAGGACCCTCATGCGGGGTCCGAGGGAAGCTGCTTCGCCAATAGGTCGGCTCATCTACGCGAACGCCCATGCGGACGGAGTCGAATCGGGAGATGTCTTCGCCGCGCGCGATACCCATGGCCGCACAGATCAGGCCGATCACGCCGCTGCGCGTAGGCTCAAGCGCCGTGTCGCGGTAATCGAAGCGGCTGCGGTAGCCCCATGATTGCATCGGGCCTTCTAGTACCACAACGCTACGATTTGTCCCTCGGTTTGACATAAGCTACGCTAGAACAGGAGGTTATGAAAATGTCACCCCGTAGCCTTATTGGCGTTAAGGCGCCGAAGTGACATTCCCGTATCTCAT
>VGYL01000955.1 GCA_016872975.1 Planctomycetota bacterium | reverse complement strand
GGACCCGCATACCTTCCGCAAGATCTACACGCCCAATCCCCAAGAGGTCTATCCCATCCGATTTTTCGGCCGCGGGGAGACCTACCATTTGCTCGGTCCGCTCCAAACCGATATTCACCTCTACATCGTGGACGATCCGGGCAAGATCTTCCTCATGGGAACCGATCGCAACGGCCGCGATCTGTTCTCACGCATCATCTGGGGCTCGCGGATTTCGCTCACCGTGGGCCTGGTCGGAGTGCTGTTGAGCCTGACCATCGGCGCGTTTCTGGGCACCGTCAGCGGATACTTCGGCGGGGCGATAGATATGGTGGTTCAACGCGCCATCGAGGTTATCTCGAACATCCCACAGATTCCGCTCTGGTTGGCCCTGGCCGCAGCCGTGCCCTCGAACTGGGATCCGGTGAAAGTCTATTTCGGAATCGCCGTGGTTCTTTCATTGGTCACCTGGGGTGGGCTGGCCCGCCAGGTGCGCGGCATTGTGCTGGGCCTGCGTGATTCCGACTTCGTCATCGCCGCGCGCTATACCAACTGCAGCACCTTTCGGATCTTGTCTCGTCACCTGCTGCCCAACACATTCAGCCACGTACTGGTGATCGCGACCCTCGCCATCCCGGGCATGATCTTGGGCGAGACCGCGCTGAGCTTTCTAGGCCTCGGCATCCGGCCGCCGCTGACGAGTTGGGGTGTGCTGCTGAACGAAGCGCAGCAGGTGCGGGTTCTGCTGCAGCAGCCATGGTCCCTCATTCCGGCTCTGTTCGTGCTGGCGACCGTGGTTTCCTTTAATTTCGTTGGGGACGGCCTGCGGGATGCCGCCGACCCGTTCTCCGGTGAATGAAGACCTTTGAGGTCTGCGAGACCTCAAAGGTCTCATCGAGGAGTTGCCGAATGTCAGACAAGAACCTGCTGCTGGAAGTGCAGGACCTGAAGACGCACTTTCATACCAGCCGCGGCGTCGTGCGCGCTGTGGACGGCGTCTCCTTCAGCGTGCGGCGCAGTCGCACGTTGGGCGTGGTGGGTGAGAGCGGGTGTGGCAAGTCCATCACCAGCCTCTCGGTTCTGCGCCTGCTACAGCGACCCGGCAAGATCATCGGGGGCCAAATCCTCTACCACTGGCAGAAGCGGAACGGCAACGAGGAAATCATTGACATCACGGCCCTTGATCCCGACGGCGATGAGATGCGCAGCATTCGCGGCGGGCAGATAGCCATGATCTTCCAGGAGCCGATGACCTCGCTGGATCCTGTCTACACGGTCGGCAATCAGATTGTCGAGGGCATCAACTACCATCTCAAGGTCCCGCCGGCTGAGGCCAGGAAGATGGCCGTGGAGATGCTGAGACGCGTCAAGATGCCGGAACCCGAGCGGATCTTCGACAGCTATCCCCATCAACTCTCTGGCGGCATGCGCCAGCGCGCCATGATCGCCATGGCGTTGGCCCTGCGGCCCAGCCTGCTGATCGCCGACGAGCCGACAACCGCGCTGGATGTGACCACCGAGGCGCAGATTCTGGCGCTGTTGCGCGACCTGCAGCGCGAGTTCGGCATGGCGATCATGTACATCACCCACAACCTGGGCGTCGTCGCCGAGATGGTCGAAGAGGCGATCGTCATGTACCTGGGCAAGGTTGTCGAACGCGCGCCGGTGCGGAACCTGTTCTACGATCCCAAGCATCCTTACATGATGGCGCTGCTCCAGTCCATTCCCAAGTTGGGTCGCAAGAGCCGGGCGCGGCTCCAGGCCATTTCAGGGATGGTCCCCAGCCCGTTTGCGGTTCCGCCGGGCTGCCCCTTTCACCCGCGCTGCCCAAAGTTCATGCCCGGCGTCTGCGAGGTGAGCGAGCCGCCTGTTACCGATTTCGGCGGCGAACATGCGGTGTCCTGTTTCCTGTATCAGTAATATCGGATAGTTCAGCATCGGCGTTCGCCGGCAGAGCGGATGCTCGAGATAGGGCCAAGTGATGCCAGACAACCTTTCGCAACCGATTCTTGAAGTGAAGGACCTTAAGAAGCACTATCCTGTCATCAAGGGCTTCAGCCGCCGTCTGGTAGGCTTCACCAAAGCCGTTGATGGGATCAGCTTTGCTGTGCCCGCCGGCCAAACGTTAGGGTTGGTCGGGGAGAGCGGCTGCGGCAAATCTACGGCCGGGCATTGCATCATGCGGGGCATCGAGCCGACCAGCGGCCAGGTCATCTTTTATGATCGCACGCGGGGGCCTGTGGATGTGGTTCAGGCGAGCCCAGACATGCTGCGCCATCTGCGCCTGAACATGCAGATGGTGTTCCAGGATCCCAGCTCGTCGCTGAATCCGCGCATGACGCTCCTGGATATCGTCAGCGAGCCGCTGATCGTCAACAATGTGGCGCGCGGTAAAGAGCTCCAGGATCGGGTCGCCGATCTGTTGCGCGTGGTCGGTTTGTTGCCCGAACACATGCACCGTTTTCCGCACGCGTTCAGCGGCGGCCAGCGGCAGCGCATTGCAGTCGCCCGGTCGTTGGCGCTGCGACCGCAGTTCATCATCGCGGATGAACCGGTATCCGCACTCGATGTCTCGATCCAGGCGCAGACGCTGAATCTGCTCCAGGACCTGCAAGAGCAGTTCGATCTCTCCTATCTGTTCATCTCGCACGACTTGAGCGTGGTAGAGCATGTCAGCGACATCGTCGCCGTGATGTATGTCGGCAAGCTGGTGGAGATGGCTGAAACAGAGACGCTCTACCACAATCCCCTGCACCCTTACACCGAGGCGCTCCTTTCCAGCGTGCCCAACCCGGACCCCGACGCGGTCAAGAATCGGATCGTGCTCGTCGGCGAGGTGCCGAGCTCAAGCAAGCCGCCCAGTGGGTGCTATTTCCATCCTCGTTGCCGGTACGCGAAGCCAGAGTGCAGCCAGGAGGCGCCGGCCCTGCGCGAGGTGGCGCCAGGGCACGTTGTCGCCTGTCATTTCGCCGAGACGCTCGCCCTGCGGGGAGTGACGGCGGTGAGGATCTAG
>VGYL01000954.1 GCA_016872975.1 Planctomycetota bacterium | reverse complement strand
TGTGTGGACGCGTAGGGGGGATCGACAAGAACAAGATCATACGGCGCGCCGGCCGGACCGGGCGGGGCGCCGACGCGAAAGGCGCTGGCCCGGACGACGCGGCACTGGGAGGCAAACCCTGCTTTCACGACGTTCTTTTCGAGGATGGCGAGCACCTCCTCGTTGTTTTCGACGAAGGTCACGAACGCTGCCCCCCGGCTCAATGCCTCCAGTCCCAGCGAGCCGACGCCGCAGAACAGGTCGGCCACGCGCGCCCCGGCGAGCAAATCGTAGTTCTGCAGCACATTGAACAGGGACTCCTTGATCCGGTCCGTGATAGGCCGTGTGGCGCGCGTTTCCGGACTGATCAGCTTCATTCCGCGTTTTGTGCCGGCGATGATCCGCATTCGATCTCATCCCAAGATCCATTCGATGGTTTTCGCTCAGTCGAGGGCGATTCTACCCCCGCCGCGGCGCGCCGTCCATGGTAAAGACGCACCACCGGGGCGAGGTGTACGACTTGTGGGGACAAACGGCACTGGGCCGAAGGTTCTGGTTTGTAGTGTGCTCGTAAGAGCATATAAGGAACGTACGGAAGCCGGAAGCGGCCGGGTGCCGCAGTTCTGGTCCGCCACCCGCCGCACTTTCCCTCCGCTCTTCACAATGCTTGAGCGGAAAGAGTCCGCACGGTAAGATACTCGTATCTTTCATCTGCAACGCCGGTTCTCGGTCTTGTCAGGAGTTGAGAGGTCTATGGGCAACGAGGGTTACGCTACAGGCTGTTCGCACTGCGGGGGTCAGGATTTCGCGGTGCGGGTCCGCATCGGCCAGACGGCCGAGGTCGGGCATATTGGTTTGAGCTATAAGGACGGGTTGCTGCTGGTTGGCACTGAGCCGCTGCGGGTGGATGTGTGCACGGCCTGTGGCACGATCCGGAGGCTCTACGTGGAGAACGTGGACCATCGTTGGGTGACGCGATAACAGAGAGATGGATGGTGGGGGCACACGTCCGGTTCAAGTTTTCGCTTGATCCGGACCGAAATAGGGACGGCAATGAGCCAAGCCGCGGCCTGCTACCACGGTTCGCTTCGGAGCTCAGTCGCAGGAGGGCCCGCCTGTTTGGCTGGTTTCGGTCTGTGGGTATGATCAGAGGACCTTTCTTGGAGGATTTGGCGCTATGTGCTTGAGTCGAATCGATCGAAGCGTCTGCTCCGGCCTGTGTACGCTGGTACTGTTGTTCTTGTCGTGGGTGGCGTGGGCCGCCGCGGCGGAGCCGGCGGGGCCGATTGATGACTCGAAGGATGGAGTCTATCAGTCGGGCCTCTGGCGGTATGAATTCTCGGTGAGCAGTCCCGGCAGCAAGAGCCAGGGCTATCACGGCAAACTGCTGTACAACGGCGTCGTTCTGCCCCCGCCGGCGCAGACGAACGATTATTATCAGACGCCTTGGGGACCGATGTACTGGGTGGGGCAACCGGTGGTCCTGTGGGGCAGTCATGGCTGGATGTCGAATCCCCTGGTCCGCGCGCCGGTGGGCCAGGCCCTGCCGGTCCCCTCGGACGAGGGAACGCTGATCGTCCGGGTAAAGACCCTGACGCCGGAGCCGCTCGGCACGCCCGACCGGCTCGAAAAGACCGACTGGGTGTTGGCGGCCCTCAAAGATTTCGGCGCCGACGAAGGCCATGTGCAGGCGGACTGGTACCGTTTGGGCGCTCAGCCCGTCACCTTTCACGACACCAAACGCTGGGGCACCGCCCATATCCGTCTGGCAGACACCAGGCCGGGCAAGCCCTTTGCGGTCGAGATTATCGGCCGCGGGACGCTGTTGTTGACGCCCGCCCCGCCGGAGGGAGCGCCGGGCGATTCCACCCTGTCTCGGCTCAATTTGAACCCCACGCATACTGTGGAGTTGCCCAGACAGGTGGGGGCGACGCGGCTGGTCAAGTTCACGCTGAACAATTTCATAGATAATCTGGAGATGTTCCTGGTGTTCCGCGTGGAGAGTCTGGGCAAGGTCCTGGTAATCGGCCCGGAGGCGAATGGCAAGACCGTGGCCGTTCGGGACTTCGACGCGATTGCGATTCGGCTGCCCGGCCTGGCCTCCAGCGGCCAGACTTGGGCGGTCGCGTCCGTGGACGGCAAAGCGGTGGAACCGCTGGGCGGCGTGGAATACGAGCCGGATACGACCAATGCGCTGCGGGCCGCCCTCCAGGGGACTTTCGTCGCGCTGTTTCGGGTCCAGCAGAAGGGCCGGGCGACGGTCGCCCTGAACTACCGACCGTTGGCTGCGGAGGGCAAGAAGGCGGCCAAGTCGTTCAGAGTGCGCCTGGACGTCCAATCGTCGGCGACGGGCGCTTCCGCAGAGGCCCCTGCCAAGACCGTTTCCGGCTCACAGAAGTCTCGGAGGTGATTACCCCGTGAAGGCGATATTCGCGATGAGATCCTTCGGAGCATCCTTCCGCACGATCGGTATAGCGTCGTGGCTTGTCCTGGCGAGTGCCGTCGCGGCGCAGGCGAGCGGCTCCCCGGCCCTCAGCCAGTTGCCGGCCGCCGAGGCCGCCGTGATCGCCCAGGAGCAGAACCCACCTTCGGTCCCGGCCGACTGGCGACACGCGCAGGACCTCAACGAGGCCAGCCGCAGGTTCGCCGCCTGGCAGCGCGAAATGTTCCGGCAGCGCGACGAGATCGCCAAGAAGCAGGCGCGACTGCTCCATCAGAATATGAAGGTTCCGCCGCCGTTGCCGCCCGGTGAGCCGGCTTCCGAGCCGCCGATGACGCGGCTGGATGTGCCGTTGCCGTTCTGGCCGAACCTCAATCTCAGCCTGTCGGTAGGCGAGCCATCCGTCTCCTGGGGCGGCGGCGTCCAGGGACAGGTGTTTTCCTGTGTCGGGGCGTCCTACAAGATCCAGGCCGCCTATTACCACAACGCTACGATTTGTCCCTCGGTTTGACATAAGCTACGCTAGAACAGGAGGTTATGAAAATGTCACCCCGTAGCCTTATTGGCGTTAAGGC
>VGYL01000953.1 GCA_016872975.1 Planctomycetota bacterium | reverse complement strand
GGCCCTGGGACGGGCCCGGAGCCACGCGCGCGACGTTGTCTGCAAGGCCAATCTCAAGGGGGTGGGCCTGGGGATCAGCATGTACCTGGAAGATCACGGGCACACCATGCCGGACCTGCACACCTATACCGTCAACACCAACGGTCATCTCTGGTGGGATGCCCAGGGCAACCCCCTGCGGGCGAACGCCGCCCGGGCCTACTGGGGCATCGCCTTCATCGACTACGTCAAGGAGCGCGAGCTGTTTGGCTGTCCGGCCTTCCGCAGTTTCTGCGACATGATCGCGAAAGAGATGCTCTACGGCGGCGATCACAAACTGATCTACACCTCGGCCTTCGCCCTCAACGGCTGGCTCACCAAGGAGAACGTCACGCGCCTGCCGCACCCCGCGGAGGTCCTTGTGGCCCACGACCACATGGAGCCGCGGGTCGAACACGGCAACCGGGCCACCAATACGGACATGCTCATGCCCAGCCCCACGGGCGTGAACCTGACCCACTACCGCCAGGGCGCCGCCCGGGGCCACTGGTACCGCGGGATCTTTCGCCATAACGTCCGGGCCCGGGGCGACTTCAAGACCGGCGGCAGTCTCAACATGCTCTGGCTGGATACCCACGTCAGCCGGCTCAACGAGACCACCGGCGCCGATGTGCCCAAACGCTGGTACGATCCCCTGGGCAAGAATCCCTGAGATGGGTCACGCCTGGAAATTCCACCGTCCGGGTGGTAGACTGAGCCGCGACAAGTGCAGATACAGACAGAAGCTGGCATGAAGGAGGTACGAACGATGAGCAGCAATTCCATGACCCGGCGCACACTCTTGCAGACGTCCCTGTTCGGTGCGGCGGTTGCCTGCGGTAGAGCGACCATCGCCCGCGCCCAGAATCCCTCTGCGACCGCTCCTCTTCGCCTGGGTGGCCCGGTCTTTGAGAAAGTGAAGGACCCGCAGGCCTGGGTCGCGGCCCTCAAGAAGCTCGGCTATTCCGCCGCCTATTGCCCGGTCGGGGCCAAAGCGAGCGACGCCGAGGTCCGCGCCTACGAGGACGCGGCCCGACAGGCCGAGATCATCATTGCGGAGGTCGGGGCCTGGAGCAACCCGATCGCGTCCGACGAGAAGATGCGCCGTGAGGCGCTGGAGAAGTGCCGCCAGCAACTGGCCCTGGCGGACCGCATCGGCGCCCGCTGCTGCGTCAATATCAGCGGCTCGCGCAGCGAGAGCTGGCACGGTCCCAGCGCCAGGAACCTCACGCCGGAGACGTTCGACATGATCGTCGAGACGACGCGTGGGATCATCGACGCCGTCAAGCCGACGCGGACGTTCTTCACCCTGGAAATGATGCCCTGGGCGTACCCGGACTCGCCGGACTCCTATGTGCAGTTGCTCCAGGCGATCGACCGCAAGCGTTTCGGCGTGCACCTCGATCCCGTGAACATCGTGACCAGCCCGCAGCGGTACTACGGCAACGGTGCGTTGATCGGCGAGTGCTTCGAGAAGCTCGGCCCTCAGATCAAGAGCTGCCACGCCAAGGACATCCTCCTGCAGGAGAAATTGACGACGCACCTCGACGAAGTCCTCCCCGGCACCGGCGGCCTGGACTACGCGGTCTTTCTGAAAGAGCTGAGCCGCTTCCCGAATACGCCGCTGATGATGGAGCACCTCTCCAAGGCCGAGGAATACGACCAAGCCGCCGCCTACATCCGCGGCGTGGCTCAAAGCGTGGGATTGTCCTTCGCCTAATCGCTATAATTCCCCGATCTGCTCGGCTGTCAGGCCCGTGTACGCCACGATCTTGGCCATCGGCTCCCCGGCCGCTTTCATTTGCTGGGCTACCTGCCTGATGCCTTCCAGGCGGCCTTGCGCCAGGCCTTCCTCCCGGCCCTGTTCCCGACCCTCTTCCCGACCCTCTTCCCGGCCCTCTTCCCGGCCCTCTTCCCGGCCGGTGTCGATGACGTTCTTGAGGTCCCGGTACACCTTGATGCTCTCCTCGTAGGCCGCACGCTCGGCAGGGTCGAAGCGGGCGATTTCCGCCGCCTCGAAGAGCCGTTGAAAGACCCGCTCCTGGATCCGCCGGGGCCGCTCCTGCAACCGCGGCAGGTTCTTGAGGATGTAGAGCCACTTGTCAAAGTGGGTCTCCAGTTGCTCCTCCGTCTTGGTGAACTTGGGCATCTCCAGGTAGATGTACGTCAGTTTGTCGAAAAAGACCTTCTTGCGCTTGGTCTCCATCAGTTGGACGTGGTGGTGGAAATACTCGGGGCTGTCTTTGTCCTCGTCGAAGACGAAATCGAGGATGCCCACCGTGTAGACGGCGTTCAACTGGAAATCCCACTCCTGGCCCCGCTGGGCCTGCTCGCGGATGGGGAAGGTCGAATAAAAGACGCTGCGGTCCTTGAAGTATTTCTGCTTGGCCTTCTGCATCTCGACGATGAACTTCTCGCCCGTTTCGCTTTCGCAGTAGAGGTCGAAGACCGCCCGCCGCTCGAATTCCGACAGGCCCAGTTGCTCGGCCTTCAGATAGGTCAGATTCTGGATATGCCCGCGTTCCTTGATCAGCTCGTTGAGGAAATCCAGCAGGAGGTCCTTGTTCGGTTCGCTGCCGAACAGCCGCTTGAAGCCGAAGTCGGTGAACGGGTTGATGTAGCGGTCTTTCATCGTCGTATCTCTTTCCTGGACCCACTGCCCGTGTCGTAACCACTCTGAGTATAGACAGCTTGGACCGCGAAGTCAACGAGAAGCCGCTCTGCGCTCTTATGCAGAGCGGGAATGTCTGTCAACTTGGCCGGCCGCAGGACTGGACAGACGAAAGACTTGGCGAAGCCATTCTTCTCATAGCCACGAGTGTCCCGCTCGGTGGTCAAATTCGGGCCTCAGAGGGTGTGTGAGAAGCCAGCATTCTCTGGGTGGCATCCAACGCCGTGAACTTTCCGCGCATTGTAGAAGATGTAAGTGATTGAGATCAAAGAAAATAGGACCTCCTTGCCGATGTTGTATTGGTCC
>VGYL01000952.1 GCA_016872975.1 Planctomycetota bacterium | reverse complement strand
AAGGGTGGATTGGGACAAACTGCGCGACCGCATCCATTGGGGCATCCGCTTTCTCGACGATGTCGTCGATGTCAACCGCTATCCGCTCGAGGCCATCCAGGTCGCGACCACCGGCAACCGCAAGATCGGCCTGGGCCTCATGGGTTTCGCGGACCTGCTGATCCGACTGGGCATCCCGTACCACAGCCGCGAGGCCGTCGCCTTCGCGGCCAAGCTCATGCGCTTCGTGCACCGGGAGTCCCGGGCCGCGTCCGAGAAACTGGCCGCCGAACGCGGTGTCTTCCCGAATTTCGAGAAGTCGATCTACGCCGGCACGCCCCGGAGGCTGCGGAACGCCACGGTCAACACCATTGCCCCGACCGGCACGATCAGCATTATCGCCGGCTGCTCCAGCGGGATCGAGCCGCTGTTCGCGATCAGCTTCGTGCGCAATGTCCTGTCGGGCACCCGGCTCTTCGAGACCAACCCGCTCTTCGAGCAGATGGCCAAAGACCGGGGCTTCCACAGCCGGGAGCTGCTGGCCGAGGTCGCCCGTCGCCCGTCGCTGGCCGCGCTCAAGGAGGTCCCGAGCGACGTGCGCAAGCTCTTCGTGACCGCTTTCGACGTCACCGGCCGCCAGCACCTGGAGATCCAGGCGGCCTTCCAGAAGTACACCGACAACGCCGTCTCCAAGACGATCAACCTGCCCGCCGATGCGACGGTCGAAGACGTGCGCGCGATCTACGTAGAGGCCCACCGCCTCAAGTGCAAGGGCATCACGATCTACCGCTACGGCTCCAAGCCCGGCCAGGTCCTTTCCGTCACCGAGGAAGAGGAGCCCCGCGTCGAGGCGGCCCCCGACTTCGTCGCGGTGGACACCGACTACGCCGGCGATTGCCCCGGCGGCATCTGCGATTTCTGAGCCCGCTGGAGCAGGGGGGGCTTGCCTCAGTCTTCTACACATGTTTGGCTGGTCACAAGGGGTGGCGTCGCCAAGGCCTCCGGCCTTGACGATGGCTCCGGCATCTGCCGGCCCGTCACCGTCGAGCGTCCAAACCATCGTCAAGGCCTTAGGCCTTGGCGAGGCCACCCATTGGCCCACAATCATGCCTGCCACTCTAAAGATGTGCAGAACAGCGAGGCGCCTCGCCCATGAGGATCACGGGCGTCCCGCCCCGGGAAGCCGGAATGCCGGAACCATAAAATAGTGGAACGCTGGGATATCCTGCCCTGTGGCCGATTGGCTTTGTTTCGCAGAATTGGCTTTGTTTTTCATGGCCACAAAGACGGCGCTTTCACCCATAACCCGTTTCCCCAGCAGCAGTTATCCTTCATTGAAGTGCTCCGCCAATTGGGTTTGTTTGGCGCGAAAGGCACCGGTTGGGATGGTGGAACGATATAATACTGGAAGCGTGGGAATAGTAGGATATCTCCGGGCCGAGTTGGCTCTGTCTGGCGCGAGCGGGCCGGTCCGTAGTACTGCGTCCATCCCAAGATGGTGGGTGGCAGCGGCAAGGCCGCAGGCTTTGCGCAGGCCTTGCCGATGGCGGATGAGCAAGACCATCGGCAAGCTCCGAAGACTGCGCTTGCCGTTGCCACCCGGCCGAGTTGGCTCTGTCTGGTGCGAGCGGGCCGGTCCGTAGGGTGCGTACCACGCACCGCTGTTCTGATCCCTGCGGCCGGCCGTGGATTCTCCCAAATTGACGCCCACGACAAAAGTCCCCGAATCGCATTTCGACCCGCGTTTCCGGGCCGGTATCGCGGATCGGTCCGCCTGATCCAGGCTTTTGTCGCAGGCGTCAAATTGGCTTCGTTTTGCAGAATCGGCCCGCCGAGGGCCGGGGGGCCGGGGGTCGGAGTGCTGATCCCGGACCCCGGAACCCCGATCCCTTCCGAATGCTGCTTCGTTCTGCACGATTCGTCTCCCACTGGGCGCTGTCCCCTGGGGACTTTCTCCCCAATGGGCTTTGTTTTTCGAGGCCGGCCGACAGAAGGACACATTCCTGGGGCCCCTAGACCGCAGCCCGGCCGGCGGCCGGGACCCGGCCCTTGGCCGCCTCTGCGGATCGGCGGTCCGCCCTTCACACCCGCCGAGGCATCGCTCATAAGAAGACGCTTTCCGGGACATGTATGTTCCATAAAAATCCAAATAGTGAGCATAGATTCTTCCCGCCGAACTCGCCCGGCACGGCGGGCACGGCGCACGGAGGACCGAAGCGCAGGACGGGCTGGTCCTGCCTGCGCCGGATCGTCATCCCCGCAGCGTACTCTCGTTGGCTGGGCGCCGGGGGGCAGGAATCCAGGTCTTTGCCCCGCAGAATACAAACACCGGAAGTCATTGCATCCCAAGCCAGTCCCGCAGGGACGACCGAGAATAGTCCACCGTTTCAACGGTGGGGGAACGGGCGTTCGCATAAATCCCAGCCCCGCCCGGGGGCGAAAGAGACGTTCTGCCAAGCCGTAGGGGTTCTTTCGTCCCTGGCGGGACTGGTCCGGTCTTTCTGGCCGCGTACCCGGCGATGAATCGATGGGCTATGATCTTTCGCCCTGCGGGCTTTGCCGTTAGCCTTAGCGGATCGTTGTTTCCTTTCCCGCGCCGGGACCGAATGCTCGTTGTCCCCAAGGCTCGCAAGAACGGTCATGCACCCCCGGCGATTTCCGCACTGGACAGAACGCCTCCGATGGTGTACCATCCCGTCCTATGGTCATTGTCCTGTAAGAGAAGTCACGCCTCGTTCCGCGGCAGCGCAAGTACATGGCTCACCCTGGTGCCACGTGCCGCAGTGGGCGTCTGACTTCTCCACTCCCCGAGCAACCCCGAGAATAGACCATTGGTATGCGCCGGTCTGTTTGCATGCCGGACATGCCCCAAACGCACTGGAGTGACCGATAATGGACTCAGAAAAACTGCCCGAGTTCTTCTATGAGATTTTCGACGCCTCCCTGCCCCGACTGGGCCCTGGAGATGAGGCTTCGACCCTGAAGGCCCTGAAGATGCTGTACCCTGACGAGTCTCG
>VGYL01000951.1 GCA_016872975.1 Planctomycetota bacterium | reverse complement strand
CGGGCATCGACGAGCATGTGACTGCTCTGCGTAGTCTACTGACCGAGAACTTCCAGGTCATCACAGCGTGACACCGAAATCTCATTTAGGATGGGTATAGCCTTTAAGCGGATCGCTGTCTTTTCTACCCCTCTTGGTTCCGGCCGCAGGCCGGGCTGGGAAATCCGTGGCTTGAAAGGCGGTTCCTGGTTACCGGTTCGCAGTTGGAAATCCGTGTAAATCCGTGAAATCCGTGTCGAAAGGGCAGTTGTCAGTTCCCGGTTGCCAGTTCTCCATTGTCGGTTCCCAGTCAAGAGGCGGTTGGCGGTAGCCCGTAGTCGGTAGTCGGCAAGAGAGGGCCCAAGGGACAGCCGGCGGACCCGGGGCGGTCCGCGCGGCCACAATTTCTGTTGCATTTTCGATTTATATGGAACATACGGGTGTCGCCCAGCGTCTTATCAGGAGCGACGCCTCGGCGGGCGGACCGCCGGGACGGAAAGTACGCCCGGGCATTGGGTCACACCAGGCCGGGGCGGGATCTGCGGATTACCCAGACCCGGGATGTTGTTGTCCGGCCTGTTGAGACGATGTCACACCGATCGAATAGGGATGCGATGCTATGGGGAGAGTCTCAAATTTGCCGTGTCAAGGGGGGGGCCGGAAGTCCCAAGGGGCGACGGTGCCCTGTGCCGATTACACACGAAATGCCTATGGCCGCAGGCCATTCGTGCGAAACAAAGCCAATTTCGGGGCGGACCAAATGAGGGATAACTGCGGTTGGGAAAAGGAGTTATGGCAAATGGGGCCTGCAAGAGGGCTCGGAAAAACAAACCCAATTTCCGCCGGGCGGTCGCAAGGCCACGGCATGGGCGCTCGCGCCCGTGGATACCCATGGGCGGGACGCCCATGCTACGGTACTGCGCCAAACAAAGCCAATTCGAGGGGAGTTTGAACTTATTCCGGCTGCGCCGGGGACTTTTTGGGTTTTCCACAAGCAACACACTTGCCCCTTATCCCCAAGGTCCCCAGAGCCCCAGGAGTTATCCACAAAAACAAATTCCGGCTCATCCGGCTTTAGCGTACTTCGATGGCTCTTGGGGACTCTGTCCCCAAACCCCTGAGATTTTCCGCTTTGGGCCAATAGCATCGTAGAGGAGAGCCGCACGGTACGGCGGGTCGTGGTCGCTTCTGGGTCGGTCGGCGGACATCCAGGGGGGCCATCTCAGGATCGCTGGCAGCGCTTGCCAAGGAGAGGAAACTTGCCCCTACCATGCTATTGGCCCAAAGCGGAAAATCTCCTTCGCACGACCGCTTCGGGCGTGCCTCCATTATGGAAGTACGCTAAAGCCGGATGAGCCCAATTTCACAAGGAGTTTGAAGTTTGAAGTGGCAAGTGTCAAGCAGGAGGAGGTCGATGTCCGGACTCCGAGATTGCTTCGTCGCTGCGCTCCTCGCAATGACATTCTTCACACTCTACACTTCACACTCGGCCGCAGGCCGTTTGCGTCAAACAAAGCCAATTGTCGGAGAGTTTCAAGTTTGAAGTTCCAAGTGTTAAGCAGGAGAAGTCCGTGGTCGGGATACCCCACGATTCCGGTATTGTATTATGCCACCCTTGCAGCCCGAGGCGTTCGTGCGAAACAAAGCCAATTTCGGGACGGCTCCGGGGAAGGCTAACTATAGTTTGGGAAAGTAGTTATGGTGAATTGCACCTTCGATGGACCTCGGAAAAACAAAGCCAATTTCCGCCGAGCGGTGGCACGGGCGCTCGCGCCCGTGGATACTCATGGGCGGGACGCCCATGCTACGGAGGCGCGCCAGACAGAGTCAATTCGGCCGGCGGAGAGATCGGTGGGGCAAGCCCCACCCTACGTGCTCCCGTGTGGCGTTTCAAGTGCTCAGGAGAATCGAGGGGGCGATTGAGAGCTTTGCCCCATGGATTTACCCTTTGCTATCCACTATTTACGATTTGGTGGACGCCGCCAGGTGCGGCGGCGTTGTCCGTCTTCAATTGTCAATAGGATATCGTAGATGCGAGGCGGTTATGGTCGTGGCGGCGGAGATCTGGCCGGGGGTGGAGCAGGCGGCGCGGGCGGCCTATGACGTGCTGATGAACAACCTGTGCGGCCCGTACGAGGGCCTGCCGCGGACCGCGGGCTGGGGCTATCCGGAGCCGTATACGCGGGATCTGCCGCTCTCGAGCCTGGCCGCACTGGCTACACGGGACGAGGATCTGATGCGGTCGCTGCGCAGCGTGCTTCAGACGCTGGCCCGCCATCAGAGCCCGCTGGGTCTGATGCCGTCGTTGGTGCACGATCCGTTCGACTTGGGGGCCAGCGATACGACGCCGCTGTTTCTGGTGGCCCTGGGGTTCTACCGCAAGGTCGCGGGCGAGCCGGACTTCCTGCAGGACGCCGCCCGCAGCGCACTGGTGTGGATGGACTACCGCAGCAGCGAGAGCCGGGTCATCGTCGATCAGCAGCCGACCACCGACTGGCGGGATGAGCTGTGGGTGCCGGGCTATGGGCTCTACGTCAATACGCTGGTCTATACGTACCTGCGCCTGTTCGGGCAGCAGGAGAAGGCCGCCGTGCTGTACGAGCGCATGCATCGTTTCGCGGTCACGGAAACGGGGTCGCTGGCCAGCGGGTTGGGGGGATTGCTCCTGCCGGACAAGCCCTACTTCGCCCTCTGGGCGTTCAAACAGTACAGCAGCGACCGCTTCGACCTGATGGGCAACAGCCTAGCCATCTTGTCGGGCTTGGCCTCGCAGAATCCGGCTTCGGAGATGATCCTGTGGATCGAGACCGAGTGCGGGCGTCTGCGGGACGAGGGCGATCTGGTGGGGGAGCTGCCGCCGTGCCTGTTTCCGTTCCAACGGCACGGCGATTGGGACTACCGGCCGCGGATCGAGCGTCTGAATCCGCCGGGGTGCTACGCCAACGGGGGGGTTTGGCCGTTCATCTGCGGTTTCTACATCGCGGCCCTGATCGCGGCGGGAAGGCTGGACCTGGCCGAG
>VGYL01000950.1 GCA_016872975.1 Planctomycetota bacterium | reverse complement strand
CCGAGGACGGCTTGACCCGCTTGATATGGTTGACGAACGCCTCGACGTTCTCCACGAGTTTCTTTTTCTCGAAGCTCTGCTTGCCGACCACCGCATGCACGTTGCCCCCGGCGTCGTTGCGGAACTCGATCTTGCCCGCCTTGAACTCCGCCACGGCGGTGGCGACGTCGTCGGTGACCGTGCCGTTCTTGGGCGAGGGCATCTTGCCCTGCGGACCCAGAACCCGGCCGAGCTTGCCGACCTTGCCCATGACCTTCGGGGACGCGATGGCGACGTCGAAGTCGGTCCAGCCGTCCATCACCTTCTTGACCAGGTCATCGGTCCCGGCCTCGATGGCGCCGGCGTTCCGGGCGGCCTCGACCTGCGAGTCGTCGCAGAAGGCAATCACCTTCTTCTGCTTGCCGACGCCGTGCGGCAGCGACAGCGAGCCGCGCACCAACTGGTCCGTCTGCTTCGGATCGATCCCGAGCAGCAGCACGCACTCCACCGTCTGGTCGAACTTGACGCCCTTGAACGACTTGATCTTGTCCACGGCCTGGTCCAGACTCAACGGCGTCGCGCTCGTCTGCTGCGCCTCTTTCTGGTATCTCTTGCTCCTGGGCTTCATACTCGATATCTCACTTCAATCCCACCAGCGATCGAGGACCGCATCCTCAATCGACAACCTCGATTCCCATGCTGCGGGCGGTGCCGCGAATGATCTTCTCGGCCTGCGACAGATCGTAGGCGTTGAGGTCCTTGGCCTTGGTCTCGGCGATCTTGCGCACCTGGGCGGCGGTCACCTTGCCGACTTTTTCCTTGTTGGGCGTGCCGCTGCCCTTGGCGACTTCCGCCGCCTGCTTGAGCAGGACGGCCGCCGGCGGGCTCTTGACCTCGAACGTGAAGCTGCGATCGGTGTACACGGTGATCACCACCGGCACGATCGTTCCATTCATCTCGCGGGTCCGCTCGTTGAACTGCGACACGAACTGCCCGATATTGACGCCATGCTGGCCGAGAGCCGGCCCGATCGGCGGGGCCGGTGTGGCCTGTCCGCCCGGGGCCTGCAACTTGATCTGCGTTGTGATTTCCTTTGCCATCTTCCACCCTTATGGTTTCAAACTGCACCCGCCTCGGGCGGGTGATAGAGTCGTGCCGTCGCCGCCGCCCTACACCTTCTCGATCTGCCAATACTCGATATCGAGCGGCGTGCTGCGTCCGAAGATCGTCACGATCACTTTGACGATGCCGCGCTCCGAGTCGATCGCATCGACCGTGCCCTCGAAATTCTCGAAGGCCCCTTCGCGGATCTTGATGTGATCGCCCTTCTGAAACTCGACCTTGATGCTGGGCGCCTCTTCCGGCTTTTCCGCTTCCAGCAACATCTTGGCGACGTCCGTGTCCCGCATCGGTGTCGGCATCCCCTCGGTGCCGATGAAATCCCCCACCCCGGCCGTGCCCTTGATCAGGAACCACGCCTTCTCGGGAACGCGGCCGTCCTCGGTCGTCTCCATCTCCATGAAGACGTACCCGGGGTACAACTTGCGCCGGTGAACCGTCTGTTTGCCGGCGCGGATTCGCTTGATCTGTTCCGTGGGCACCTCGACCCGGCCGATGATGTCCTGCAGGCCCTCCTGCTCGACCTTACGCGCGAGGGCCTCCCGGACCTGCATCTCTTTATTCGCCGCTACTCTTAGAACGTACCATCGCATCGGTATCTTTGTTTCAATCCGCACCCGCGTGCAGCGGGTGACACTCGTTTGCGTTCCTGCCCACGCCCTTGGCGCCCGGCCGCCCGGTTCTACCGGAATCGCTCGTCGGCGGCCTTGCTCCCCGATCCGCAGCCTGACGGCCGATCCGGCTCACCCGATCAGTTGCCGGAAGACCAACTGAAAAATGAAATCCGTCGTGCCCAGCAACACGGCCATCACGATCACCACGATGATGACCACGAGCGTGGACACGGCCACCTCTTTGCGGCTCGACCAGTTCACCTTCTTGAGCTCGCCCTCGGCCGCGATCAGGAAATCCGCCGCCGAAGGCTTGTTCAGCAACCAGTACAGGGCCACGCCAAAGGCGACGAGGATCCCCGCCGGGACCAGAGTGGCAATCCACGGATTCACCTCCGAAGCCTGCAGAACCCCGAACAGATTGTAGCAGCCGATGGCCACAACGATCCCCACGGCAAACCCGCTGCCCAGCCTCGAATACTTGCCTTGTCCCGGCTTATAGATCTGTGTCAACATAGTCGACCCTGTTCAATCCACTTCGACGCCGCGTCGGTCCACGGCCCGCCAACATCACGCCAGGAGGGAATCGAACCCCCAACCTTCGGTTTTGGAGACCGATGCTCTACCAAGTTGAGCTACTGGCGTATGGCCGTGGCTCTCCCGGGGGAGAGCCGCCATCTGTGTCCTTCTCTATTTGCGCCGAATCTTGTGCGCGGTGCGCTTGCGCTCGGTCTTGCAGTACTTCTTCAACTCGAGCTTGGGCGTGCCTTCGGCGACACTGATTTCCGTGCGGTAGTTCCTCTGGCTGCACTCGGTGCATTCGAGCCAGACATACTCTCGTTTGCTCTTTTTCTTCTTGGCCATAGTTGCCGCACTCGCCTCAGGCGATCACCTTCGTTACGACGCCGGCGCCGACCGTGCGTCCGCCCTCGCGAATGGCGAAGCGCAGGCCTTCTTCCATCGCGATGGGCGCGATAATCTCGATGTCCATGGTGATGTTGTCGCCGGGCATGCACATCTCGGCCGCCTTGCCGTCCTCGCTCATGAGCGTCTGCACGCCGCCGGTGACGTCGGTGGTGCGGAAGTAGAACTGCGGCTTGTAGCCGGGGAAGAACGGGGTATGCCGGCCGCCCTCTTCCTTGGTCAGCACGTACACCCGGGCGTGGAACTTCGTGTGCGGGGTGATGCTGCCGGGCTTGGCAATCACCTGCCCGCGCTCCAGGTCCTTCTTTTCGACGCCGCGCAGCAGCACGCCGACGTTGTCGCCGGCCTGGCCCTCGTCCAGGGTCTTG
>VGYL01000949.1 GCA_016872975.1 Planctomycetota bacterium | reverse complement strand
TTGGCGACGTGCGCCGGCTCGCGCGCGGCAAGCACGTGACCGTCAAGGTCAATTTGGTCAACTCTTCCGCGGAAGACGTAGCCGGCGTGCCGCTGTGGCTCACGGTGACGGTTCACCCGGTGGTGGCGATGGCCTTGGGCAGCTTGCTGGTGGAATACGGCGCGCGGAGCGTGGCGTTTTGCGATCAGCTCCCCTTCCGCTGCCCGGATGAGGAGGCCTTTGCCGGCTACGGATTCAAGCTGGCGGAATTCAACCAAGCCATGCAAGGCCGCGCCCGGTTTGAGAACACCCGGAACCTCGGCCGCCACAAGACCTACGCGCTCGTCAAAGTGCCCGGCGGCGAACTCGCCTCGGCCTGGGAAGTCAACCGAACTTACGTGGACACCGATGTCCTGGTGTCGCTCGGCAAACTCAAGAGCCACGTCTCCGGCGGCCTGACGGGCGGGCTGAAGAACTTGTTCGGCCTGCCGCCCAGCAGTCTCTACGGCGACGATCTCAAGGATGCCCCGGACGAAAACGCGGCGGACTATCGCAACGGCGCCATGCACGCCTGCACGCGCCGACCCCTGACTTCCGTGGCCTCGTTCACGGGCCGCTCCGTGGAAGGGGATCACGGGTTCAACGTGCCGCGGTTCATCGTGGACTTGAACGCGGCCTTCCCGGTGGAGCTGGTGGTGATTGACGCCATCAGCACGATTCAGTCCGCCGAAGGCTGGTGGATCGGCTCCCTGGTGTCAGTGACGCGCCCGGGGCTGTTGCTGGCCGGACGCAACCCGGTCTGCACCGACGCGGTGGCGGCGGCGGTGATGGGGTTCGACCCGGAGGCGCCGGAGCGCGCCTGGCCATTCGTCAACGGCGCCAACCAGTTGGCCCTGGCCCGGCAGCGCGGCCTGGGCGAAAACCGGATGAGAGAACTCGAAATCATCGGGGCTAAACTCGAGTTGGCGCGGTTCCACTTCCAACCTACCTAGGCCCTGTCCCAGGGGTAGGAAGCCCCGCAAATGTTGCCGCTGAGCGGGGTTGGACCGGCCTCATGGCTGGCCCAAACGGCCTGGGAGCGGGAAAAACGACCGTTATGTTGAGGCGCGCGGGCTGGCGAGTCGCCTGTGCGAGCGGGCCTTGGGCGGGGGCACCCGCACCCGAACCAGGTGCAGTTCGCCCCGATCCAACAGTTCCCACTGCACGGGGTCGCCCGGCCCCAGGCCGATGGCGGCGGCCAGCGCCAGCGGAAACGAGACATAGAGGCGGGGTTGTTGACCCCGGGAGCGAATCGCCTGAACTTTGAGCAAGTATTGCATTGACATCGTGGAAGCTAGGCTATAGACTAGCTCCAACGATGTCAAACATTTTGTTGTTTGAACAGCCGGAACTGGCGCCCCGCCTGCCCACCGTTGAGGGCAACGTCGATTACCTGACCCTGCGCCAGCAACTGGAGCGCATGGATGAGTTGCTCGCCCAGACCGGCGCGGAGGGGGACTTCGTCGCCGCCAGCCTCCAGCACTGGCAAGGCCGCGCCCAGCAGCCCCTGCCCAAAGTCACCGTCCGCCAGCGCCAGAAGTTCCAGGAGCACTCCCGGCGGGCGCTGCGGTGCAACTTGGCGCGCACGCTCTTCGGGGAGAGCTTCCGGGACTTCAGCGCCCGGCTGGCCGACAGCCCCCTGCTGCAATGGTTCTGCGGGCTGGGCCGGCTGGACGTCATCCGGGTGCCGGCCAAGAGCACGCTGCAACGCTACGCTACCTGGCTGCCGGAGGAGCAGGTGCGCTCGCTGGTGGGGCGGGTCCTGCAAGCGGGCCGCGCCCAGGCGGCGAAGCTGGACTTGGCCGCGCCGCTGGACTTGGACCATTACTTTCTGGATACGACCTGCCTGAAGGCCAACATCCATTTCCCGGTGGACTGGGTGTTGCTGGGCGACGCCACCCGTACCCTCATGCGGGCGGTGAAGCTGATCCGCGACCACGGACTGAAGCACCGGATGGAGCCGCCGGCGGAGTTTGTGCGGCGGATGAACCACTTGAGCATGGCCATGACCCACGCGCGCCGCCAGGCCGGCGGCCGCCAGACGCGCAAAAAACTGCTGCGGGCGATGAAGCGCCAAGTCAAGGTGGTCGCGGCGCACGCCCGGCGCCACCGGCAACTACTGGCCGAGCACCAGGCCGAAACCGACCTGACCCCCAAACAAGCGGCCCAAGTGCTGGGGCGCATTGACGGGGTGCTGGCGTTGCTGCCGGCGGCCCGCCAACAGGCGCACGAGCGGATCATTGGGGAGCGGCCGGTGGCCAACGCCGACAAACTGCTGAGCCTCTACGAGACGGACACGCACGTGATCGTGCGGGGCAAGGCGGGGGCGGAAGTGGAGTTTGGGAACACGCTGCTGCTGGGCGAGAATGCCCAAGGCCTGATTGCGGATTGGAAGCTGTTTCGGGAGAGCGCGCCGGCGGACGCGCGGCTGCTCCAGGAGAGCGTGCGGCGGGTGGAGGCGGCGCTGGGGGTGAAGCCCGGCGGGGTGGTGGCGGATCGGGGTTTTGACAGCGCCGCCAACGCGGCCTGGCTGGAAGCCGAAGACATTCACAACGGGGTCTGCCCGCGGTCGGCGCGGCAGTTGGCGCGGCGGCGGCGGAGCCGGAAGTTTTGCCGGCTGGCGCGGCGGCGTTCGCAGACCGAGGGGCGGATTGGGATTCTGAAGAACCAGTTCCTGGGCCGGCCGCTGCGGGCCAAGGGATTCGCGCATCGGGAGTTGGCGCTCAGTTGGGCGGTGCTGACGCACGACCTGTGGGTGCTGGCGCGGCTGCCGCGCCGGAGCGAAGAGGCCGCCTTGGCTGAGGCGGCCTGAGGCCGCCCGGCGAACTCAGAGCCCGCGCGCCAAATGGAAGGAGTGTGCCAAAAACCGGCGGCTAAGCTAGCCTATAAGCTATTAGCCGAGAATCCGCCCAACCTCCCGCCGTCAAGGCTCTCGCCCAACGGGGGCGACTCCCGCGAAAACCGCACTTTTGGGACAGGCCCTATCGTAGTG
>VGYL01000948.1 GCA_016872975.1 Planctomycetota bacterium | reverse complement strand
TGTTTACCGTCCATGACTTATTCTCCTTTCCAAAAAGGTTCATAAGTCACTGTAAACAAAGGAGTAACAGGGCGCCAGAAAAAAATCTCACACACGGTTGGAGCGGCCCCGGCCGGGCGGCCATGAGGGAAGGACGGTTACGGCGACCTATTTCGTCGAATCCACGATCCCCATCCCGCCGGCGGACAAGTGCGAGATTGACTTGAGCGGTGTGGGAGTGAAGGACCTCGGGCCCCTGCAGGGCGCGATCAAGACCTATGCCGTCGTCGATCCGGTGGCCAAGGGGCTCTTCGAGTGGATCGTGCGGCAGGGGGACTCTCCGACCCGCGCGGGACCGGTTTCCGACACCCTGTTCTGCGGCGAGCCGATTCAGTTCTACGCGCAATGGCGGCCGGATCAGAACGTGTCGGCCATTCATTTCGAAATCCCCGGCCCGAGCGGCGCGGTTCTCGTCGATCTGCCCCTCACGGCGGGGACCAACCGGGCCCAAGTCCAGCAGGTCGTGTCCGGCTTGACCCCCGGCGAGGTATTTCCCCTTTACGTGCACGTGACGATGCAGCCGGCCCCGGCCGGGCAGCCGTTGCACGTCAAGCTCCGCGGCGGGCAATTCCGCGCGGAGGACCGTCGCATCGTCCTGAAAGAGCTGACGCTCGGCGACGGCACCCCCGCCGACTCGGCCGGGTATGTGTGGGAGCCGCTCGATATCCCGCTGCAGGCGCAGTTTCGCGGCTATAAGGCGGATAATCCCGCCCACAATGCCGCCATCGAGCAATTCAAGAAATCCTGCGTCGTGACGGCCACGTCCCGGGCCGGCGCCGCCCGGAACATCACGGAGACGATCGAATGGACCTCGGTCACGCCGCCCGAAGGGGCGGCCCGGACGTGCCGGCTCGCGGGCCGCGTCCGCTATATGCCGGAGACCTTCGGCCGCACGGCCATCGAGGTGACCGCCCAGGCGCCGATGGTGCGCGGCATGACCGAGTCCGCCGCGCAGCGCGCGTACGTCCACGTGCTGGCGAAGGGGCCGCGGCTGGCCCTTACGGTCAGCCGGCTCAAGCCGGGGGGCGAGGAACGCCTCTTCGATTCCCGCTACTGGGTCCGGGGCCAGAGCAGTCCCGCTCCTCTGGTCACCCGCCTGTCCACGCGCCTCCGGGTGGACCTCCAGAGCCTCGACCCGCTCGCCGTGGATTCGTCGCAGTCCTGGACGACCACGGTGCGCCTCCTGCGGCGCGCGACCACGGAGGCCGACTGGGTGACCGCCTTCTCGGAGGCAGGCGAGCTGACGTGGAACCAGCCGCTGACGCGGGAGGTCCAGATTGCCCTGGACGGCCAGTACGCCCTGGAGGTGGTAGGGCAGGATCGGCAGTCCCACCGCCCGACAGTCTACGTTCTGACGCCGGTCCTGGCCTCGATTCAGCCGCATGAGGTCAAGCCGGGGCTCGCCCCGCCCGCGTGGCTGACGACGCGGGTCCGGCAGTGGCCCTTTGAATACCTGGTGACACTTTATCAGGATACGGTCGATCTGAGCCAGCCGCAGGCCCTGGCGTTTCAGTTCCAGCTTCCGGGCCAGAGTGAGAGCTGGTTGGATGGAGCGACGGCCGTCGTTGGGCCCCAGACGGCCCAGACCCGCCAACTGGCGGTCCGGGGACCCCGTCTCCTGCCCATTCTGGGGGGCCTGCATGACGGCGTGGCGCGGTTCCAGGTGTCCGCGCAGGGTCTGGAGATCCTGCGCTGGGAGTGCCCGAACATCCGCGTGGTCCCGCCGGTCCTGGAGGGTCTGAGCCTCAGCCGGGACAGCGCCGGCGCCCTTCAGGCCGCGACCGGCGGCGTCGTGGCCCTGGATGGGTCCGCCGACTTGTGGGTGCGGCCCGCGTTTCGGCCCGCGCCCGAATTGGAGGGACAATGGGTCGCGTCCGAGACGGCGGTCTACCTGTGGCGTCTGACCCAGGACAACCCAGCCGAGGGACCGCCCGACGTGCGCGTGCTCGAGCGCTTGCAGGAGCGGGAGAAATCGGAGGGCTCGGGGCCGAGAGTCCGGGTCTTCGCGACCGAGAATCCGGCGGGCTCGGAGGCGGTCGAGGTTCTGTCCCGGCGCACGCCGCGCGGTTTCTGGGGCTGGCCCAAGAGGGCCCTGCGCGAGAAGTACGCGCTGGTGGCCTCGGTGATCTACCGCCCCTGGGGCGCCTCGGAGGCCTCCGGCTCGGCCGACGTTCTGCCGGCGGTGGCCGAATGGAGCGATGTCCAGGCGATCCATCTGGACGCGCCGTGGGTTGTTCCGATGTGCTGGTGGCCCATCCTGGCGGTGGCTCTGATGGCGGTGGTTGCCATGGTGCTGCGGGTGCTGGTGCCCAGCCCGAGCCGCCTGGCCCTGGATATGCGGCTGGAGGACAACGTTGCGGTGGTCGAGCCGGTCCGGCTGGACAACCCGGTCCTGGTCGATCTGCGCGAGACGTCCCTGGCGGAGGAGCTGGTGCTGTACACCCGCTACCTCTGCGGGCGGTGGCATACCGCGGGCCGCAAGCTCGCCCGGCAGGCGGGCCGGCCGCCGGAGTCCACCCTGGGGACCGTGCTCGGCGGCCTCCTGCGGGAGCTGTTCGGGTATGTCCCGTCCTTCATTCGATTCCTCAAGCTGGATACCGACGCCTCGGATGACGGCGGACCGCCGGAGGGGATTCTGGCCGATTTCATCAACCTCTTTCACTATATCGACGTCGGAGAGGTTGTGCGGGACAACGCCCGCTTCCCGGAATTCCATCCGCATCTGGACTGGATGCGGGGCTTCCGCGAGGACGCCACGTTTGCCGACTACGGATGCCAGGGCATTCCCCGGCTCGGCCGGCTGGTCTTCTTCGAGCTGCGCGAGACGATCATCCACGAGGCGGTGGCGACGCGGTTCAGCAGCCTGCGGACGAGCACGCAGCAGATCGTGGAAGAGCAGCCGGACCAGTTCGTCCTGGCGGCCGACGGCGCGCCCGCGGTCCACATCGCCAGCAGCGTCTGCGGCGGCACCG
>VGYL01000947.1 GCA_016872975.1 Planctomycetota bacterium | reverse complement strand
ACACGCCACACCCGCCCCGTGACAAGGGGCCTAGCCTTGCGGGCCTTCGGCCGTTTGAATATGTCGCGTTCAATCCGGGCGGTACGTTGTGCCGCCGCTATGACTGCTTCGCCTCCTCCATCTCCTCGCGGATGCTCGCAAGAGTCGCGTCTGCGTGGTTGGCATTCCAATCATCCTCCAAGAGACCGTTGACGGTCTCTTCCTTGCGTAGCACGTGCTCGATTAGCTCGGCCTCCGCCGTCAATCGGTCCGCGTCCATGCGCGTCACTTCCGTCCAGCTCTTTGTGCGAAAGACGGCCTCAACGATCCGACCTTTGGCGCGCTTCTCTTTTGCCGACTGCCCCGGGAACGCATCCACAATCGCCGCTTCGATTTTCTCAAGGGCGATCTTGCGCGCGAGGTCGCGCCGCGACCGCTCCGCGTTCCCCGCCTCGTCGAACAACTCCTCGCTCGTCCGCGTCGTGTCCACCCCGAGGTGTGCGCCGCCGATGTTCAACAGCCGGATGTGGGGCAGAAAGTTCTCGAAAGCCGGGTCATCGAACTCCGCCGAGTCGATCGCCGCGAAGCGGTCCTTGATGACGTGACAACGCCGAACATACTTGCCCCCGTCCTTCAGATAGACTTTCTCCATTTCCAAGAGGAGCGATGGCTCGTACCCGGTCTCTGTCTCAGCGCTCATCTTCGTCCCGACCTTCACCGCCTTCCACTTCGAGGAAGCGTCTTCGTCGTCCTCTCTTACGTCCTCAAAGATGTTCCCGGCGCGTCCGCACATGACGACATGGACCCTGGAGTTGACGTATAGATCCGTGAACGCCTGCCAGTCCTGTTTCAGCGGTCCCCAGTCCTGGATGCGGAGAAAGCGGAGCCGCGTCTTCGTCATGTACGCCTTCACGAACTCGCGCCAGACGTGCGTGATCGAATCGATGATTGCCACGTCGGTGGCCCCCTCCGCCTCGCGCACGAAGTCGAGCAGGTCCTTGAACGCGCGCCCCTTCACGCCGACGAGTTCGATCCCGGCCTCGCGGAACATCGGCAGCACGAAGCTCGACCCCGTTTCGGTGTCGAAGAACGCGACCGGCTTCTTGCTCGCGATGAATGCGTGAAGCCCCTTGGCTATCAGGCTCGCGGTGTAGGTTTTCCCGCTCCCCTGGAAGCCGAAGATCCCGGCCTTCAGATAGGCCATTTCGTTTTCAATCGGCTTGAGCAGTCCCATTTCTCTCCTCCTTATGCTTCCGCGAACGATGGGCAATCGTCGCGTTGATCGTCGAGGTAGTCCGACGCGGCGGCGCGGTCTTCGGGGCGCACGCGCAGGCGCTCCACTACGTCGCAGGTGTAGTAACTGTCGTCGGGGTATTCTGGCCGGCGGAATACGCACCGCTCGCAGTTATCTCCCATTGTCGCGCCCCTTTCGTCCTTCGATCAGCCGTTCGAGCCCGGCGGCGAGCAGCCCGAGAACGCACGCGATCGCTGCGGCTGTCGCCATGATAAGGCACGCCTGGATGATCGCCGTCATCGCGGCATCGGCAGCTGGTCGCTGTCCGCCTCGCCCGCGATCTCCTCGACGCGCTTGACCATGCCGAAGAGTTGGTCCCACGCGCCCTCCCACTGCTCCATCTCGACGCCGAGCGCCTCCCGCGCCCTTTCCGCCCATATGCGATCGCGCGTACACGCAATCGCATCGATCAGCGTGTCCATCGCTCGGCACGCGCTGGCAAGCTCGTTCGCTTCGCGCTCTTCGTCTTCCGTCGCATCGGCGACGGGTAGATTTCGCGCGAGCCGCCAAAGCCTCCGGTCGTGCGGCTCGTCGAGCGCCGCATCGTACACTTCACCGAGGAAGTCGCTTGCGTCCTCGAGCCGGCGCTCGACTACGCCGCCCCCCCTATCGCAAACGTACGCCTCTCTTTGCACCTTAGTCATGCCGCACCTCCTCTTCGGCGTTGTCGAGCGTGAGTAGTTCGGAGCACGAATCGACGCTGTACAGAAACCGCTTGCCGAGCGCGCGCTCCTCGCCCGCCACCATGCGCACGAGGTTGACGATCTTCGCACGATCGCCAAACGCCACGTCGCGCGAGCCACGGTGGTCCTCGAACGTAAGCACGCCGATTTCGCCGCGCCCGAAGAAGTTGACAAGCCGCCCGTGGCGCATACCCGGTCGCGGTGTCCATTGCGTGGGATCGTATTGGTTCATTGGCTGGCACTCATCGCCGCGAAGAACGCGGCGGCCGTCTCGTCCTGGTACGCGCGGAGGGTCCTAATCTGCGCCTTTTCAAAGCTCGCCCACGCCTTGTCGGTCGCCCTGTCGAGCGCGTGCCAGGCGACGGCCAGCTTGTCATAGAAGGGATCATGCGATCCCTCCGCGGCCTTGTAGGCGCCATAGAATGGCGCCGTTTGATTCTGGAAAACTCTCCAGGCGGCGCAGTCGGCCGTAGCGCGAGCCCGGTTGGCTCGCGCCTCTAGGTCCTCGTACGTCCGCCTCTTGGCGGCGGACTGCAGGACCGCCGGACTCACCTTGAGGCCGGCTCGGACGGCCTCCCTATAGGCGTCCTTGTAAGTCAATCGCTGGCACGTGTGCATTGTGTCTCCCTCCATCCGCGCGCTTCCCGCGCGCGGCGCATCTCTTCGCAGACATGGCAGCGGCCCGTGCCGCTCTCTAATATCCTATCGGCAGGATAGCACCACCCGTTGCGCGTGTCAACATTTTTTTTTCGCCCGCATTTTCCGCTTGACAGCGGCCCGGAACTGGGTGTACCTTGTGGCTGGAGGTTAGAACATGAGAGCGGATCGAGCGTATTCTCTCCGGCCACCGCCAGAGGTCGCTTCTGAGATGGATCGCGAAATCCAGCGGCGCGGCATGACGGCTACCGCCTGGTTTCTCGACATCCTCCTCAACGGCGGCCTCACGTACAGTCGAACTCGACCCGGCATACCCGGGCGCGGCAACGGTACGAGCGTCGAGGAGCCGGATGAATCGCTTTCTGAGCGCGAATAATGCCCTAGACGGCACGTTCTGCGCCG
>VGYL01000946.1 GCA_016872975.1 Planctomycetota bacterium | reverse complement strand
ACAAAGGGCAAACGAAGAAAACAGAAGAAAATCCAAAACGGGCGGAGCCCGGTCCGTGGTTTTGGACATTGGAATTTGGGATTTTGGATTTGTTTGAGACTTGGAATTTGGAATTTGGTGCTTCCGCCCCCGGGGCGGCTTTGGTGCCTGGCAGAGATTGCCGCGCTCGGCGAGCCTCGCTCGCCATGACAGGTTGGTTTCGCCTATGGCCTATTCTGCACGCTCGCACATGACGATGGGGGCAAGGCGCCGGCGCCGCCGGCGGCTGGTCCAGCGTCTGCTGATTGTCCTGGGGGTCCTGGGAGTGCTGGCCGCCGGCGGGGCCCTCTGGCTGCGGCAGGCCCTGCCGCAGATCGCGGCGGCCCAGATCGGCCGTTTGCTGAATGCCCACGTGGAGATGGGGAAGATCCAACTGGGCCGCAACGGGTTGGTTTCCGTAGCCGGTCTGGTCGTTCGGCCGCGAGAGCAATGGCCCGGAACCGGGGGCTCGCAGGAAGTGGCCCGGGTCACGGATCACGGGGATACGATTCTGCGCGCCGACAAGGTCCTGGCCCGCTTCGATCGGCGCAGTCTGCTCTTGCTGGCGCCGCGCGTGACGGAGCTCTGCCTTCAGGGGTTCCTGCTGGATGCACGATTGAACCTCGACACGGGGCGGTGGAATTTTGAGACGTTGCGGTTCAATGCCCCCCCGCGCGGCCGGGGCGGTGAGGGCCTTCCGGCCCTGCGCTTGCAGGAGGGCAAGCTGCGCTACTGCAAGATTTCCGGCGTCCGGCAGGAAGTCGTGATGTCCGTTCCTATCGAGGCACGCTTCGGGCGCGAGGCCCTGGAAGACCCGAGTTACAGCTTTTCCATCTGGACGTCCACGCTGTCCGGCGGCTACGGCACCAGCCGGTTGACCGGCCGGTGGTGGCCGGGTTCGGTCCTGGAAGGGCCCGGCTACGCCGTGCCGGAGCCGGCCGAGCTCACGCTGTCCGGCGGCCTGTCCTCGTCGGATTTGCCGTCCCTGGAACGGGCCTGGGCCATCGACACGCTGGGCGGCGAGATCCGGTACGACCCCAGCGGCAACTACTCCCTGAAGGTCAATCTCAAGGGCCTGCATGGCAAGCACGCGCCCGAAGTGGACATGCTGCGGTTCGTCGCCCCCGCCGCCGCAAGAGCGGGACTGGGACAGACCCTGCAAGCGTTCTTCACCGAATATCAGCCGACCGGCACCGTGGAGTCGATCACGATCCGGGCCGGCGGCAACACCCGCAAGCTGCACGAAAGCGACGTCGAAGGCACGGTGGTCTGCCAAGACATCTCCATCTGCGATGTCTCGTTTCCTTATCGGATCGATCACCTCCGGGGGGAGCTGGAGTTCACGCCCTCGACCCTGCGGGTGAATCGGCTCCAGGGCCGCCACGGCGACGTCGAGGTCTGTATCGACGGCTGGACGAGGGTCTCCGGCGGCAGCCGGCAGTATCAGTATCAGATCACCAGCCCCAACATGGTTCTGGACCAGGCCCTTTATGACGCCCTCGATCCGGACCAAAAGCGTTTCTGGGACGCCTTTCGTCCGACCGGCACAGTGGCGGTGGACTACCGGCTGACGCGCACCTCGCCCGTGGAGAAGCGCCTGGCCCTGACCGTGGATCTGAACGACGTGACCGCCGTCTACGAGGACTTCCCCTATCCGCTCGTCGGATTGACGGGGACCCTGTTCTTCGATGACAAGAGCATCCTGTTCTCCGACGTGGTCTCCACGGCGGGCAGCCGGCGCATCCGCGTGAACGGCCGGGTGTCCGACCCCGCCGGCAGCCCCACATATTACCTCTCGGTGGATGCCCAGAACATCCCCTTGGATACAACTCTCCGCGACGCCTTGCCCACGCGGCACCGGGAGCTGTTTCGCCAGTTCGATCTCGAGGGCCGGGCCGACATCCGGGCGCGGGTCTTCAGCCTGAGCGACGCCAATGACGTCGTTCGTGCGGGTACCATCGCGAGCGCGGACGTCCCTGGCGCCGAATCCACCGCCCCGAAGGCCGCCGATGGGGCCGGTGATTCGTGGCCCGTGGCTCGTGGCCCGTGGTCCGGAAGAGGTGGCCCGTGGCCCGTGGCCCGTGGCCCGGATCACGGGTCACGGATCACG
Organism: Planctomycetota bacterium; assembly: GCA_016872975.1. Lineage (GTDB taxonomy): Bacteria > Planctomycetota > Phycisphaerae > Sedimentisphaerales > Anaerobacaceae > PLanc-01. The sequence continues at coordinate 887 of VGYL01000946.1, read as the reverse complement.
GATCACGGGCCACGCGGCATCAGCTTCCTGGCCGATGTCTCTTGCCGCCAGAGCTCGCTGAAATTGCCTTCCTGTCTGCCGGAGCCTGGTGGTTCGCCGCCGGCCGCGGGGGGCGAGGCCGGTACCGGCCGGCCGCTGGTGGTCTCCGGGATCACCGCGGAGGCGACGATCACGCCGGTTTCGCTGAGCATTCGCAAGCTCGAGGGATCCTACGGCGGCAGCCCCGTGGCGGTGACCGGCGGGGTCCGCTTCGATGACGCGGACGGCTTGCAGCAGTGCCGCATGGAGGTCAGAGCCCAACGGGTGCCTTTGGACGAGGCCACGCTCGGCCTGCTGCCGCCGGCCCTGAGCCGCCAGGTGGCGGCGTTCCATCCTGTCGGGGAGGTGGATCTGACCGTGGAAGTGAAGAAGGCCGACAGCAATGAGCCGCCGGAGTACACGGTGGTCCTGGATTGCCTCGGAGCCAACATCCAGCACGATCGCTTTGCCTATCCTCTGCAGGACATCCGCGGGACGATCGTGTTGACGAAGGACAACCTCATTCTGAAGAACGTCACCGCCAAGCCGACGGAAGACGGAGGACAGAGGACAGAGGACAGCGCCGTCCTCAGGGTCGATGGCTCCGCGCGGGTGGCGGACGGATGGTTCGAGAACGGGTCTTTCACGCTCCAGGCGACGCGCCTGCCTTTTACCGAGAGACTCGGTGGGGCTCTGCCGCCGGCGCTGGCGGGGCCCTATCGGGAGCTCGTGCCCGAAGGGTCGTTCGATCTGGATCTGACGACGCTGCAGGTGTCCCGGGATCGCGATGCGGACACCGGTGGGGGGGGCGCGGAGGGCGAGATCCTGGTGGAGTTCGCGGGCCGGATGAACCTGGGGCCGAGCGGTGG
>VGYL01000945.1 GCA_016872975.1 Planctomycetota bacterium | reverse complement strand
GGCCCTGCGCGGGTCGTGGTCGCTTCTGGGTCGGTCGGCGGACATCCAGGGGGGCCATCTCAGGATCGCTGGCAGCGCTTGCCAAGGAGAGGAAACAAGACGCCTGCGACAAAGGTCTGCGAGTGCGGTCTCGATCCGCGTTCCTGGACCAGAAACAGGGGGCAGTTGGGCTAATCCCCGACTTTTGTCGCAGGCATCAAACAAGGGTATTTTGAATCTGTCGTTGCGGAGGATAGGGCTCTGCTGAGAAGCAACCTGAGCGCCGTAGCGGCCCAGTGGCACGGCGACGCCGCTCAGACGGGGCGTCGCCCTCTTGCCCTTACCATGCTATTGGCCCAAAGCGGAAAATCTCCTTCGCACGACCGCTTCGGGCGTGCCTCCATTATGGAAGTACGCTAAAGCCGGATGAGCCGAACTTGTCAAGGCAGCGGGCGACAGCCGGATCAGCCGCCCACACGTGCAGATACAGCCGGAGCCGGGCCTGTTTGCCATGGGTCGCGCCCCGGGTCGGATCGAAGGCAAACGCCAGCTCCACCGAGCACGACCTGACGGGGAGGTGGGCCACGGTTTGCAACAGGTGCTCACACCCTTGGGCCACGGCCCGCCGGACGTCCCCGCCTGCCGCACCCTGGTGGGCTGAGCAGGCGGGGTCCGGTAACATTGGCACGCGATATGTGAGACTCTGGCCAACGGAGTTCATGGTGCTATCCCACTGAGCTGGCGCCGAAAAACTGCAGGTCTTCCGAAGAAGCCGCCACGTGGTGTTCTCTGGAGAGTTCCGCGATGAAGTCGCCACAAACCGGACAGCCGGGGTTCCGCGGAATGGCGGCCCCGTACCAGCGCATCACGTGCATGCCGTCGATATCGAAGCCCAACGGCTCCATCTGGGCATAGTCCGTGTCCGGCTCGCGGCGGTTCGTCCAGATATACAGGGGGGCCACGAAGTCCTCGTACAGAGAAGCCAGGGTGGTCTGCGTCCCACGCAACAGCTCCATCAGAGCCAGCTTCGCCACCATGTGAGAAAGCGGCGCGATATCGAGGGAAAGCCCTGGCTCTACGGGGACGGGCCTATCGCTGTAGGCGATCCGCTCCGCCTGCTCGGCACTGGCGATCTCCTGGTCCTTTGCTTGCTCCGGCACGGTCTGCAGGAAACACTGGTAACAGAGCGACTTGCCGGGCCGAATCCGCAGGACCTGACCGCCATAGGCGCGGCGAAAGGCTGTGCCCAAGATGAGCGTTTTGCTTTCCTCGACACAGATCCGGTTGAGAATGACCTTGCTGAGGCGGTTGTCCGTACCGCCGAGCACCACATCCGACTCTTTGACCAAGCTGCGCAAGAGATCGATGCTGTCCCAGCCGATTGGTTGTTCCCACGTGCGGACCAAGGCGCACGGGTTCTTATTGCGAAGGAATTCGGCCATTGCCTTGGTCTTGAACCGGCCCACATCCGATACGCCCAGGACATGCCGCATGATGTTCCCGATCTCCAGCCGATCCGGATCGATCAGATCGAACTGCATCACGCCGCTTTGGACCAAGTGAGCCACGGCGGGCGAGCCTCCGGATCCCAGCCCCACGGCCAGCACACGCTTCTCACGTCGCACGTCGGTTTCCAGCAGACCGCCGAACCTGGAATAGAGCTGCTCCTGCACCGGAACGATGGTCAGCTCATCCCGGATCCATCGTTCTCCGATCCGAATGTAGGCTCGGCAATCGAGCGACGCGCTCAGCGCGCCGCCCTGCGTGCCGGGGCCTCTGGTAGTCAGCACCCTAACCATATCCGAGTCCTGGCCCACCCCATAGATGTTGACGGAAGCGCCGTCGTCGGATACCAGCAGGGTACCGGTCCCATGTACCGAATGCCCTTCGAGGGGCACCAACGTGTGGATGCCTTCGTCCGGTCTGACCACCACCCCGAGGGGGCGGGCCCCCGGCGTGGCAGCTTCGCAGGCGATCAGGGTGTCAGTGGCGACAATCATGAGTTCCCGCCTTTCCGCCCCGCCCAGAGATGACCGTCCTGGTTCGTCAGCTTCATAGCCCTGTCCGGATCGTTACAGGACTGGGCCGGCCGAAACGACCGGGAGGGCCGGTGGTACACGAGCTGGTTGCCGATACTCTCGCCTCGGGCGGCACGATCGAAAATCTCCCGGACTTTCTCTTCTTCCGACATGGTCTGTCTCCTTATAAAAGTCGTTCCTGTTTCGTCCCAACATCACGGGAGCCAGCAGACACCTACTGGCAGTAGTTGGAGATCGGGTTTCCTGTCCTCAGGTGCGCGCAGTAGGCCTCACACCACCAGAGCCCTTTGAGCAGGACCGCCACGAGAGTTTTCGAGGAGTCCCACCAATCCGGCTTGAAGTGGCAGATTTGCACTTCACCGTTCGGGCCATTCTCGAGGGTGTGGAACTGATGCGATTTCCCCTCCCCGTTCACCGAGTAACCGTCATGCTTCGGCAGCCGGTGCGGAGAGGCGACATAGAGTCTCGGCATCTCATCGGGGAAATGACGCCCCAGGACACACCGGAGGGTGAACTCGGCCCCATCGGAGGTTCTGACATCACCCTCGACGTAGGTGTCGCCGCTCGGATCATAGAATTCGTACTGGGGCATTTCCTCACGCAAGACAGCCCTCTCCGTGGCAATACGCGTTTGCTGTGTTTCTGACCACATACGCTGTTCCTCCTAATACTACAACGCTACAAAAGCTCAAGAAAACCTATGCCGCCGGCCGATGATCCCATAGAAACGGAACTTCTATTGGAAGGTCATCGGTATGGATACCAGTGTGATTTTGCAGATCAAGCCGGAATTGACTCGTTTTCTGCACCAGTTTGATGGTTACTTCGGGCGGGTTACGACCCGCCAGTACCTGGACGTGTATATTGAGGGGCAGTTGGGCCCTCTGCCGCGCAAGAGCCTCGAGCCGATGGCCGATGCGTTCGGCGTGCCGCCCCGCAACTTGCAGGAGTTTCTGAGCCAGTTTCGTTGGGATGAGCAAGGGATCCGGGATGAACTCCAGC
>VGYL01000944.1 GCA_016872975.1 Planctomycetota bacterium | reverse complement strand
CGCTCCCACGCCTCGTCTATCTCCCCGAACCACCTCCTTCGGAGGCTCCGCCCAGGCCCCACCCACTGTTACCCCAAAACGCCCATTCTTGAACCAGGCCAAGTTCCGCGAGGCTACGCAGAACGAAAAACATTGTGCCCAAAGGACTTATGAGAGAATAGCCACCATCTGAGTTCACGGCGTTGGGTGGCATCGCCAAGGCCTCAGGCCTTGACGATGGCCGTGTCGCGGGTATCTGGCCCACGTGTGTCGAAGACGCAAGCGTCTTCGAATCGAGGGCCGGAGGCCCTCGGCCCGCACGGGCGCTCGCGCCCGTGATACTGGGACCCCAAACGCGATGAATCGCGTTTGGGAACCCACCCATGGGCGCTCGCGCCCATCCTATGGGGCGACCGGCCGTCAGTCTAACTCGTACTGCTGGGTCGCTTCCGTCTCTTCCACACAACGCTCCAACTCCGTCGTGTTCATCGCGGTCCAGAAGCGGACATCGCCGGGCTTGACGGCCTTAACGACCACCCGCCAGGTCGCCTTCGCTTGGGCGGCCAGGGTGGGCAACGGGGCGAAAAGGATGGTCTGGCCTTCGAGCGTACCGACGGTCGCGCCGGCGGCGGAAACGAACTGCTGCGGCTCCTCGATCCGGCAGGTGATTTGCACGTTGGTGCTGGCCTGCGATCCCTGGTTGGTCGCGACAATGACGTAGGTCGTCTCGCCGCCGACCTCCACCGGGTCGTCCGTGTCCATCACTTCCAGCAGGACCGCGGCGATGCCGTAGACGGTGGTCCGAGTGGTGGCGGTCGCCGGGTCCGCGCCCCCCGCCGTCGCTCGGGCGGTAGCGGTCAAGGTCCCGGCCTGTGCCGGCGTGCAGGTCAAGCTGACCTTCTTGGAAGCGTCGACGGCCAACGTGCCCAACGGCCAGACAACCTTCGCGCCGGAAACCGTTCCCGCCGGCGAGGTCTGGATCGCCTGGACTCCCTCCGGCAGCAGAGCCTCCACCATAGTGCCGGCCGCCGGGGCGTCGCCCTTATTGGTGACCGTGATCTCGTACGTGGCCGGGCGGCCGACATATTGCCGCGCGGGCCCGATCTGGGTGAGCGCCAGCACCGGCTGGCGGACCACGACCGAGGCGGTGGCCTCCGCCCGCAGTCCGCTGCTGGACGTGGCGACGGCCTGGGTGACAAGCTCACCGGTCTTGGAGGCCTGGAACGTGCCGGCGAACTGCTTCGATTTTCCCGGCTCCAGGGTACCGGCCTCGAGGACCAGCTCGCTGCTGCCGTCGAGCATCTGGAGCCCGGCCGGCAGGGTATCCACGATCTTGACGCCGTGCACCGCGCCGCTGCCGCTGTTCGTAACGACGATCTGGGCGGAAACGGGCTCGCCGAGCAGGACTTCCTTCGCCATGGTCTTGCTGAGCGTCAGTTTCGGCTCGACGACGGCCACGTCCGTACAGATGGGGGCCCGGAAGCTCACCGTCGCGCAGGGCCGGAGCCGTTCCGCGCTGGTAGCCAAGCCCCAGACTCGCATCTCCTGCGTGGCCTTCGGAGCCAGCACGCCGAGTTGCCAGACCAGATCTATGTCTTCCGTTTCCGTCGGCGGATCGGACTTCTGCACTTTGAAGTTCCTGGGCACGCGCTCGGTCACGACCACCTCGTCCACTGCGGTGTCGGTCACGTTCGTGACTTGGATCGTGTAGTCAAAGGCCGTGTTCAGCGCCACCTCGGCGGGCATCTGCCGCTCCAGGCGGATCACGCCGTCGGCGGAATAGAGCCGGGCGGCGGACACCGGAGCGGATGGGCGGGGCGCCGCCGGTGGCATCGGCGTCACGGCGTGGGACACCGGCACGACCATCGGGTCCTGGAAGCCGCCCGTCATCGGCAGACCCGCGTTGCCGTCAATGGCGGAGAACACCGGGTTCCTGCCGTCCCGGTACTGCTCGGCGCCGAAGGCCAGGGTAATCCGGCTGGTGTTGCGGTAGTGCAGAATCACGGCGCCCGACGTGTCGGTCTCCGCGACGTTCCGACCGGGACCGCGAAAGAACACGCCGGGATCGGTCGCCGTGACCGTCACGCGCCTGGCCGCGGCCCCCACCGCGTGGGAGTACAGCCCGTCCGCATAGAAGGCCTCGAGCCACTCGGCCTGCGCCGGCTCGCCGTCAACGTCGTAGACGAGCAGGGCGACCTCCGGGAGCGCATAGGCCTGGCTGAACGTGCCGCACAGATCCCCGATGCCATTGAAGAAGGAAATGGTAACGGTAATCCCCGAGGTCCCCTTGCCCAGCCCCTCGTAGAGGAGCCCGAGGCCGCCGTTGGGCCGGCCCGTCGTCGTCGCGTTGTAGTTCGGAAGAAAGCCCAGGGCGGTCCCGTCCGCGGCGCCGGTGGCAAAGCCCGTGTTCGGCTGCACCACGGCGGTGACGCGGGCATCGACCGTCGTCCCCTCGTGGGTCGCCACCCCGAGGAAACCCAGGGTCGGGCCCTCGGTGTACCCGGGCCCCAGCCCATTGCCCATATCCGCCACGTTCGTGGTCGGCGTGCAGGTCTGGAACACCAGCGGCACGGGTCCGGCCCGCCCGATCTGCGGCGCCGCCAATGCGGCCAGCATCACCGGCAGGCCAATCCATCGACGCGTGCCTCGGCCGCGAGTCCCGTCCCGCCCGGTCCGCCTTCTCACCATTTTCCTGACTTGCGACATGACTCCTCCCATGGCGGTTTCCACCCGCTCGCGCAGCGACAGAGCCCCGAACGACGGGAATGCCGGCGTGAGACGATCTTGCCGGATCGTAAGGAAGGTGCTCCGTCCAACCGTCTACCCGTCACCCCACGTAATATTACAGGTCCAGTATAACGAATGCACCGGGCCGTGTCAAGCCGATCTGCTGCTATCACAGGGCAATTGCATGTGAGCGTGAACTTCCCCGTTTGGAGTTCCGCCTTATGAGTTTTGACGAGCAACTTCGGTAATGGCCGCGCGAGCCGCTCTCCGCGTAGGTCGTGCGTCCTCGCACGACATCTTCGGCGAGCGGGGACG
>VGYL01000943.1 GCA_016872975.1 Planctomycetota bacterium | reverse complement strand
TGGGTTCGCCGTGACAACTGGGTGGCCGTGCCGCTACCCGAACTCGCAGGGGCTGATCCCGTTTGCGACCGTGACATACCTCTACACCGGGCCGCCGGGGACGCTCACTCCGATCCCGTATCAAGCAGGGGACGGTGGGGTCTTCGCCAACTGCAACAACGACCTGCGAACGTGGGACACCCTCTGGTCAGGCCCGGGGAGCGTAGCCGGCATCGGGATGGAAGCCCCGTACCCGTATGGATGCGGCGGTTCCGGGGTTGAGGACATGACCTGGGGCAGCATCAAGGCGATGTACCACTAGCGGTTGCTGCCCAACTAGCGTTTGCAGCGGGCGGCACGGCGCCGTCACGCCGTCTGCAGTCGAGGGGCACACGTCGCGCCGGCGCCGGCCGCCGCTGAAACGCGTTCGTTAGCCGAACCGCCTGCGCCGGGGCCGGAGCGTCTTCCTCTCAGGGCGCCGAAGAGGATTGCAGGAGTTCGCGGGGTCTTCTGGCGATAGGGGATACCGGTCCAGAGGGAGGAACAGTGAGAACGACGCGCCTGATGCTGGTAGGACCTCTTGTAGCGACCTTGCTGATGGCTCCAGGATGCTCGCAAATCATGGACACGGTCTTCTTGGACCCCCTGGGCGTGCACGATTTCGAGGTTCCGCTTTGCCAGGCTCCGGTGCTTCCCGATACGACCGCCAGCCTCCTCAACAGGGCAGCGCCTCTCAGGTTTTGCGTCCTGCCATTCGAGGACGCACGCGGCGTCGACATGAACCGGGTCGGGGAATTCAGAATGCTCAACGCGGACGGCACCTTGAGCGTGGGACGTTATGTGATAAACAGCTGGGTGAAAGCTGGGAAGCAAGCATCGGTCGCCGACCTGTTGACGCAAGCGGTTGCGCACGAATTGGCCAGAAACGGTCATGCTGTCGCTGGGCTAGACTCGACCCAGGTCGGCTGCGAAGTGACTCTCCAGGGCAAGGTAAGGGCGTTTTGGGCGGCACGAACCGAGCTGGTCAAGGGACCCACCATTCCGGGCTATGACTACCAAGCCGCAGTCCAAATGGACATCTGGGCCGGGAGCACATCAGACAGCGCGGCCGCCGGCGGGCGGAGTTTCTCCGGGTACGCAGCTGCCAACTACATCAGCGGGTTCCCGCGCTTTGCGGACATAGGTCGCCTGTTGGATACTGCGGTTCTTCAGATGCTGAGGTCGTTCAGCAATGACCAGGCGCTTCTGGACATGATCGAAGCCAGCCAGCAGAAGACAGAGGAATGAGCCTGCTGACCAAGGCGGCAGTCGCCACGAGCTGTGAGCTGCCCCCGGGAGCGCTGGGCGAGGTGAACGCCCGGGAAGATAGGTAACACTTCATTCTGGGTACATGGGTAACACTCTTCGCCTTGCTTTTCGGCCGAGGGCGTCTTCGATCCTGAGCTCTTTCTCATGGAAGCGGCCTAGCCAGAGGGGTCCGAAGTACACGTTCCAGAGGTCATTGTCGACCTCCTCGAGGCCGACGAGCTCCCCTCCGAGGACGTGGCTCACGTTGACCCAGTTAGAGTTCCATCGGATGCCGCCGTTGTTACTGACTCTTCTGATCTCGTAGTGGTCGGGGTAGATGATGGGAGGGAGGCGCTCGGGGAAGGTTCTGGCCGACGGCTGATAGACGGACGCGGGAGTCTGCTGTCCGAGCGCTTCGTGTGGTCGCTCCTGGTTGTACGTTCTTTGAAAGGTGTTGAACCGTCTCTGCTGAGCTCTTCGGTTGGCAGCCGGCGGTCTGGTGGCCTCGGCCTTGAGCGTACGGTGCATGCGTTCGTGGCGTCCGTTCTGCTCGGGGTGAGCGGGCTCGATGAGTTCCGGGTAGATGCCGAGGTGGGTCCACCAGACGGAGAGTCTGGAGAGCCTTCCGATGGCCTGGGAGGCGAACGGGGTTCCGTTGTCCGACCGGATGATGGATGGGAGGCCGTAGTCGCGGAAGATCGCGGTGAGGGTCTTCTTGGTGTCCGAGTGGCAGGGGCTGAGGAAGGCCTGGCAGCCGAGGAGGAATCGGCTGTAGCCGTCGGCGACGGTGAGCGGGTAGCAGTAGCGGCCGTCGCGGGTTCTGAAGTGGCCCTTGAAGTCGATGGTCCAGATCTCGTTGGGTTGGGTCATGGGCGTCTCGGGTCTGCCTGGGTGTCCTGGGTGCGCTCTTCTTCTCTTCGAGGCGACGAGGCCGTGTCGGTGGAGGATGTCGGCGACGGTGCTCTCGGCAGGCCATCGCCAGTCGGGGTGCTTCTTCTGAAGGGGAGCGAGGATCTTGCCGGGTCCCCACGAGGGGTGGTGGTTCCTCGCCTCGATGAGCAGTTCGACGAGGCGGTCGGGCGTCTTGTGCGGGCAGGAATGCGGAGCCCTCGAGCGGTCGGCGAGGCCTGGTTGGCCTTCCTCGAGGAAGCGGCCGAGCCACTTGTAGCCGGTCTTCCTGCTGATGCCGTACAGCTCGCAGAGTTCGGTCACGGACCACTCGGTAGTAAGGTGGTCGATCACGAAGCGGGAGCGCTCGGACATGGGTGATGCTTCCTTCCAGGGCATGGGCACCTCCTTCGCAGGTAGTGCCCAGCGTAGCCCATCTGGGAGTGTCACCCATGTACCCGGAACAAAGTGCTACCCATGTACCCGGAGTGTACCGCAGAGCGGCCTAACAGGCGCATGCAGCCGACACCTTCGCTCCGTCACGGTTCTTGCGGAGCAAGAACACGTGCCGTCGCTGCGGCGCGGCTGATGCGCGATTCGTTAGGTGGCCGGTCGCAACACGCGGCTGCGGGCCGTACGGCTCAGGTCAAGGGAGGGTGCGATGTCGTTGAATGACAGATGTTGCCGTGGAATCCCGCCGCTCGCGATAGCGGTTCTTGTGTTTCTCGCGACGCTGCCGGTGCAGATCTTCGCGTCGGATGCAACGGCCGCCGAGGAGCTGCCGCTCAAGACGGACATCATCTCGGCGACCATCTACAGCCGGCAGGCACAGGTCGTCCGTCGCGGGGAAGTCCAGCTCAGTCCCGGATCGTTC
>VGYL01000942.1 GCA_016872975.1 Planctomycetota bacterium | reverse complement strand
TGCCCTTACCATGCTATTGGCCCAAAGCGGAAAATCTCCTGCGCACGACCGCTTCGGGCGTGCCTCCATTATGGAAGTACGCTAAAGCCGGATGAGCCGAATGGAATAATGGAATGGGGGGGAGTCGGTGCCAGGCACCGACTTTACCGACTTTAGGACTTAAGGACAAGGTGTTCGTGCCGCGCGCCGGGTGCCCGCGACACGTTTTGTGCCCTGACGGGCAGATTGCCAACGGGAGTCGAAGCAATGAGCAACAGATCGTGCATCATGATTATCATCCTTCTGTGCAGCACTCTTCCTGCCTTCGCAGGGACGGGGCTGGTGCGGTTCGCGTCGCCCTGGACCTCCCCTTATCGCGCGGACCCGAACCATCCTTTTCATTTGGTCAATGGAGAAGGCAAGCACCTGTTTGTCGTGAACAAGACTGCCTGGCTGTACTTCGGCTGCAAGTACCCCGAGGCGGTCCTCGACCGGGCTATCGAACAGGGTGTCAACGTCCTCCGCGTCAGCTTGGAGGGCCAGTACTATTACGAGACGGTGGGGATCGAGCTGTGGCCGTGGCAGGGGACGCGCAGCAAGCCCGTGTGGTCTGGATTTGACAACGCGTACTGGGACGAAGTGGAGCGGCGGATTCGCCTGGCCGGCGCGCGGGGCATCGGCCTGGACCTGACGCTCTACTGCTCCCTGCAACCATCGGCCGACCAGATCGAGGCCCAGCGACCCTACTGGTCCTGCACGTTGCAGCGCCTGGGCAAGTACGCCAATATCCTCACCTGGGAAATCGCCAACGAGTACCTCGGCAATGAGGCCTTCCAACAGGCGGTGGGCGAGTACTTCCGGGCGAACGATCCCTATGGCCGTCCCGTCTGCACCTCCGACGGCACCACCGATGACGCCGCCTGGCCCGACCGGACCTGGATCGACCTGGCGATCAACCATACGTGCACCTCTTCCGCCAACGATCGCCACGACCTGAAGGACTGGTACCTGGCCCTGGCCCGCAACACGCGGTCGCACGGCAAGCCCGCCTGGTGCAACGAATCGGGCCGGGAGAACCGCCACGGCAACAACGACGGCGTCCACCGGCGCAAGCAGGGCTGGCTGTGGTCCGCCGCCGGGTGCTTCTGGACGTGGCACTCCTGGGACGGCTGCGAGGGCATCGACGACGTGAGCTACAAAGCCCCCGGGGCCGAGTTCCTCAAGCCGATGGCGGACTACTTCAAGGCCCTGCCCTTCTGGGAGCTGAGTCCCAACTACACCGCCCTGACGCTCCCCGACCAGCCCGACCTCGTCTGGGCCACGCTCGCGCAGCCGGACCGCGCGGCCGTAGTCATGTACCTCTGCACCCGCGTGACCGGCCAGGCGGTGAAAGGCCGCTCGGCGCAGGTTCGGCTGCCCAAGGGCAACTATCGGATCACGTTCCAGAAACCGTCCGACCTGTCGGTCCTCGACACCCTGGACCACAGCGCGACCGGCCTGGGCCGTGTCGATCCCATTGCTTTGCCCGACTTCACCGACGACCTCATCGTGACGATCAAGCGCCCCCTACCCGCCACGCGCACGCGCATCCCGGGGACCCAGTAATGGAAACGTCGCAACAAGACTCGAAGTGTGGCACAGGCATCCTGCCTGTGAGCCTCACGGGCGTCTCGCCCGTGGAAGACACCGACGAACAGGGCCAAGGCAGCCCTGTGACACATGGGCAGGACGCCCATGCCACGACGGGCGGCATCGCCAAGGGCGCGGGGCCTGTCGATGGTGCTATCACTGCGTTCTACCGGTTCGGAGATGAGAGGGATAGACTGCCGCGCTCGGTGAGCCTCGCTCGCAATGACCTACAGGCGCCAGGCAGGTCATTGCGAGGCCCGACGCGCAGCGGCGCTTCGCGCCGAGGGCGACAAAGCAATCTGTCAGAACGTCTATTGAGCGGAGACCGATTGTGGAGATGACCGCGAATCCTTTGGGCGTCGATCCGATTCGATTGTTCAGCGACTACATGAAGGTGACCGGCGTTCCGACGTTGGCCCCGGCCGATGGCCCGGACCTGCGGCTGGCCGGCAAGAAGCTGGGTGTCGTGAACGGGGCCTCGTGGGTGAGCCTGTGGTCCACCTACTTCGGCCGGCTCCTGCTGCCGGGCGTCAAGATCGTCAACGCCGGCAACGAAGCGGTACAACTGAACTTCATGGACGCCCACCATCACGGCCGGCCCTGCCCGCCGCAGATCAACATCGACCTGTTCTGCCGCTACGCCCGCGACCTCTTCGACCTCGTCGGGGTCGATGCCATCCTGATCTCGTGCTCGACGATGAACCGGGCGTTTGGCCAGGTCCGCGAGCATATGAAGAGCATTGGTGTCCCCGTTGTCCAGATCGACGAGGCCATGATGGAGCAAGCCGTGAATCGCGAGGGCCGCATCCTCGTCGTGGCGACCCACGGCCCGACCGTCAAGAGCACCCAGAGCCTCCTGCAGGAAACCGCCGTGCGGCTGGGCAAATCGGTCGACTTCGTCGGCGCCACGGTCGAAGAGGCCTTCGACCTGCTCGGCCAGGGCCGCATCGCGCAACACAACGAGGTCATCGCTGAAGCGATCCGCAAGGCCCGGCAGACGGAGCGTATCGACATCGTCGTCCTCGCCCAACTCTCGATGTCGGTTTTCCTGTTCTCCCATCCGGACCCGGTGGCCGAGTTCGGCGTCCCGGTCCTCACCAGCGGCCAGACCGGCTTTCGCCGTGCCGGCGAGATCCTCGCGGCCACTTCCCCCCGTTCATAGTGACGCCGTCAGGCGTTTGTGTCGCGGGCATCCCGCCCGCGACACGGCCATCGTCAAGGCCTTGGAGGGTGTGTGAGAAGCCAGTCTTCTCTGGGTGGCATCGTCAAGCGGAGTCTTCGGAGCTTGGCGATGGCGGATTTCCTGTGCGCCGAACCATCGCCAAGGCCTACCGGCCTTGACGATGCCACCCTTTTCACACACCCTTTTAGGCCTTGGCGATGCCACCCAGTTGGCTCTGCCGATGCGAGAGGCGTAGGACAATGGG
>VGYL01000941.1 GCA_016872975.1 Planctomycetota bacterium | reverse complement strand
GGCTCTCCTGTACATAGTTCCCGCGGTCTTCTTTGCCTTGTTCCTTGCCTGGCGGGTGGACCGCCACGGCGTTCACACCGGCCTGCCGAAGAAGACACGGGCCGCCTGGCGGATGGGAGTCCTCTTCCTGGGTCTGCCGGCATATTTCACCTATCGCCTGACCCGGCCGCAATTTGCGTTGGTCACCTGCGCCAACTGCGGCCTGCAGCGCCGGCCGGACATGGAAAAATGCCATCGTTGCGGCACCGCCTGGGTGGTGCCCGAGCTGATCCCGCCCGCCTGGCGGGTCCTGGGGGAGCCAGAGCCTGCCGATGAGCGTGCACCCACCCAGATACCGCAGGCGAATCCTCAAGCCTGATGATGCACACGGGATGATTGTGCTGCTCGTACCGTAGACCGGCAGGCGGTTAGAAACTCCAAATTCGAAGCACGAAATCCGAAACAAATTCAAAGCACGAAATTCCAATGACCTAAACGCTGTCGCTGGGCGGAAGGCCCGTTTGGGATTTTTCCGCTCTTTTGATCATTCTGGTTTGTTTCGGATTTCGGATTTCGAATTTCGGATTTACCGCTGCCTCGGTTGTGCCTCGCATGGCCGATGTGCCCCATAGGAAGACCGGGCGTTCGTTTTTTTGTGTTACCATGACGGCGGTAGCGGCCTTATACGGGCGAGGACGGTTCCAATGAGTGATGAATGCGGATCCATCTCGTTTCTCGCCGAGGCTCGGTCGGGCGGTCAGACGGCTTTGAGCCGGCTGGCTCTGCTCGTCCGGGAACGCCTGTACCCGTTCCTCCTGCATACGACGCGGGACCGCGACGCGACCGAGGACGTCCTGCAGGACACGCTTCTGACGATGCTGCGCCGGCTCCCGTCGCTGCGCGACAACGAGCGGTTCTGGCCCTGGATCTACCGGATTGCCTGGAACAAGGTCCAGGACCGCCTGCGCGACCGCCGGCAGCGGTCGCTCTACGAGTCCGCCGTGCGTCGCGGGCCGGATGGCGGCGGCTACTCGTATCGCGACAGCAATCCCCTGGAGGCGCAGGTCCGCGCCGAGAGCCTGCAACAGGTCTGCGCCGCCATTTCCCAACTCAACCGCCAGCAGCGCGACATCCTGCAGCTTCGCTGCTACGACGATCTGCCCTATACGGAGATCGCCGCCTTGACACGAACGACGCCCGACAAGGCCCGGGTCCGGTTCCATCGCGCCAAGAGGTCCTTGCGGGCGCGGCTGACAACTTGTGGAGTGTGACATCGGTTTGCCTTTATGCGGAGCTCGTAGGACTCCAAATCGCAGATTCCAAGCACCAAAGGGCAGAGAAATCCCAAATCCCAAGCACCAAATCTCAAACAAATCCAAATGACCAAGAGGAAGAAAATTCAAAACGGGAGCCGCGACCGGCGCCAGCGTTTTGAACCTTGGTGCTTTGGATTTTGGACTTGTTTGGGATTTGGAATTTGGTGCTTGGAATTTCCGGCCACGCTCTGGTGGACCGCAGGGCAGTTCTAATCAGGCACATCCGACAAGAACGTCGGATTGGCAGAAATTTCACCCCCGGGCCGGCTTGGGGGCAGCACTCCATGCAGTGCCAGCAGCAGCGAGCCCAGCAATAGCGGCAGGATGTAGTAGATCAGCCGGTACAGGAGCAGGGCGGCGGTCATAGCTGCGGCGTCGCCGCCGCCGGGCAGGGAATAGAGAAGGATGGTCTCGAATACGCCGAGACCGCCGGGAACGTGGCTGATCATGCCGGCCCCCTGGCCGAGCATAAAGATGCCCAGAAAATGGACGAAAGGCACGTGCATTTGACCGGGCAGGAGCACATAGAGCACCGCGGCGGCGAGCAGCCAGTCGATCGAGGTGACCGCGATCTGCCCGGCGGACAGGGCCGCGGACGGCACGCGCAACTGCCAGCCGCGGATCGTCAGAGGCCGGCGCCGCAGGCAGACGGCGGCCATGTAGATGCCGACGAGCGCCAGGCAACCGATGCCCGTGATCCAGACGGACGGTGCGGGCAGATACGGTGTCTCAAGGCGGGGCAGGTCCGCCAGGGGCGATCGGACCGCCAGTTGCGGCTCCAGCACGAACGTGGCCCCGGTCACCAGGAAGAACCCGAGCCAGAAGGTGTAGCCGCAGAACAGGACCATCTCGCCGATCTGGCGGGCGGACAGCCCGAGACTCGAGTAGATCCGGTAGCGGGCGGCGCCGCCCCCGAAGAACGTGGCCGCGTTGGTGAAGGCCGAGCCGACGAACGAGGCGAAGGCGAGCTTATGGTAGGCGAGCGGGTGGCGAATATGCTGCAAGGCCAAGGCATCGCTGGCGGTCAGGACGAAGTACTTGACGACGGTCAGACCCACCGCCGCCAGCAGGGCCGGGCCGCCCACCTGCCGGAGCTGATGGAGGATGTCCTGGAGGCGGTAGTCTCTCAAGGCATGGTAAAGGAGTGCGACGGCCAGGAGAAAGAGGCCGACGCTGAGCACGCCGCTCAGCGCGAGGCCCCGCCGTCGGGAATCCCGGGCGGGACTGGTGTTCTGCGAGGACTTGTGCTTCATCGTTCCCGTTCATCGAGTTTCTTTCTGCGCCGGATGGGCGACCTCCGCCGCCGTCCGGCCCGTTCCGTCTGCGCCTCCCAGGCGAAGGGACCGCACTTCTACGCCGCCGGCCGCGACTTTGTGCCCGCCATTTCCCACAGAAGCGGCAAACAGAAGCATTTGGCACGCTTGGCCGTAGGGGTCCAGGTCCGTTCTTGCGACCCGCGTGGGTCGGATCGCCGTCGCGCAGGCCCGTGGCGAGGGCGTCCCGCCCTTGCGTCTCGTGGGCATCCTGCCCGCGCTTCGAGGGCGAGACGCCCTCGGCACCAGGAAACAAGGGCAGGATGCCCTCGCCACGAGCTGAACCATAACGGACATACACCCAAGCCGCAGAGCCGGCGTGACGCCCCTGCGGGCGGATGCTACAGTCACGTCACCGGATTCGGAGATGATCGCACATGCGGACGCTGCGGGTACTGGCAATCCTGACCAAACGACAGATGGCCGAC
>VGYL01000940.1 GCA_016872975.1 Planctomycetota bacterium | reverse complement strand
CTTCGCCAAGGACCTGTAGCGGCGCGGGCGCAGGGTTTCTCCCTGCTCGGCGTGGAGGTGTTTTGACCACGGAGTGAAGGAAGGAGCGGATTGTTGTCCTGCGAGGGCCAGCAGTTGGCAGCACACGAGAGGCTCCAGCGCGAATGTCTGGGCAGGGGTCGCCGCCCGCGGCACGCGTTCACGGGCGGTGCTCGCACAACTCGATGGCCTGCACGGGGACGGAAGCTCCCACAACCGGGAAGCGGGCCGCAGAACGTGAGGCAGAGCGAGGGCGAGGAGTGCCGCGAAGGCGCGTGCCGCCGGCTGCTTCCGAGCAGGTCGGCGGGCAGCTTGAGGACCGGCCGCCGAAGCCTGCCCCGCAGGGCGCGCTCGGAAGGGCGAACTGGGCTCCCCTGACCGTCGATTCGACACCAGGGCCACGGCCGGCCACGGAGCAGTCAACACCCCGCGGCAGGCGGCGCACTGCGCAAGAAAGACGGGCGGAAGTCCGTCCGAGCCGAGCCCGACTCGGGGCCGAACTCCCGCCCGTGCACGGCGGTGCCGAGCAGAACGGGCCAGCGTTTATTCGGACGGTTTGTCTTTCAGGCGATAGCTGTCTCCTTGGATCAGCACGACTTCCCCGTGGTGCATCAGCCGATCGATCATGGCGGTGGCCAGGGCGTTGTCCACGTCGAAGGTCTTGCCCCAGTCCCGAAAGGCCCGGTTCGTGGTGATCACGATCGAGCCGGACTCGTAGCGGGCGGCCACGACTTGGAACATCAGGTCGGCACCGCGTTTGTCGATGGGCAGATAGCCCAGTTCATCGAGGAGCAGCAGTGCGGGTTGGGTATAGGTCTTGAGGACTTTCGGCAACGTGCCGTTGAGTTGCGCGGTGGTCAGCGTATTGAGCATGTCCACGACGCGCGTGAAGCGGACGCTCAGGCCGCGTTCGCAGGCCGTGTAGCCCAAGGCCGTGAGCAGGTGGGTTTTGCCGACGCCCGTGGGCCCCAGCAACACGGCCGACTGCCGCTGGGCCACGAACTCGCAGTCGAACAGCCGCAGCAGTTTCTGCTTGGGGAGGCGTTTGGGGAAGCTGAAATCGTAGGCTTCCAGGGTCTTGCGGGGTGGCAGCCGGGCGGCGGCGATGCGGCGTTGCAGGGCCCGTTCGCGGCGGGCGGTGATTTCGGCCGCCACCAGCGTGGCCAGCACGTCCAGCGCGGAGGCGTTCTTGCGGGCCGCCTCATCGAGCACTTCGACGTAGATCTCGGCGATCTGGGTCAGCCGCAGTTCGGCCAGGTGTTCGCGCAGGAGCGGGTGCAGGGGGGCCTCGGATTTACTCATGGGGTTTTTCCTCTTCAGGGGTTTGGTACAGTTGGTCATAGGCCCCGGGATCGGGGTCTTCCAATTCGATCTCGTCGATCAGTTCAGGGCGTTGGAGCCGCAGCGGGGTGGGCGGCGGCAGTTCGCGGCGGCGGCGTGCTTGCAGCAGCAGGGTCTCGACGTACGCCGCGTCGTAGGTCTGGTACTGCTGGGCCAGGGCCACGGCCGCCAGGACTTCCTCCCGGCCGTAGAGTTGGACCAGGTTCAGCAGGCGCCGCAGGTGGACGGTGGTCTTCACGGGCCGTTGGCGGAGTTGCAGATGGAACGCGCGGGCGGTTTCTCCCAAGGCGTCCCAGGCCTGTTCCACGTGGCGAGCCCGCGGGCGGCTGCGGCGCTGCAGGGCCTGCAGATGGTGTTCCTCCTGGCGGAGCCGCTGGCCGCGCTCGTAGCAGCGGGCGTGACAGGCGACTTCGCGTCCCTGGTGGAAGACGCGCACCTGTGTGGCGGTGGCCCGGACCAAGACGGTCTGGCGGGCCACGTCGGGCGGGACCGAGTAGCGGTTGGCGTCGAACTTGATCTGCAGCAGCGGGCTGACCACGGCCGAGACGACTTCGTCCGTGTCGAAGGCCACGGCGGGCAAGGGCCGCAACAACGACCGCTCCTGCTCGAAGCGGTCCACCGGGCGTTGCTTCGTAGTCTCATGGACGCGGACGTTGGCCGTCTCGTCGCGCCAGCGGACGGCCAGTTGGCGATAGTCCTCCCAGCCGGTCAGTTCTTCGCTCCGGCCCTGCAAGGCGTTGCGTTTGACGTACCGCACGCCGGCTTCGACCACGCCTTTGGATTCCGGGTCGCGGCGGGCACAGGCGATCGGTTCCAGGCAGTAGTGGCCGCAGAGGGCCAGGAACTCCGGGTGCAGGCAGGCGTGGCGGCCCGAACCGTTGAGCACGGCTGCCTTGAGGTTGTCGAAGATCAGCTTGTGGGGACTGCCGCCGAAGAACTCCAAGGCGTGCACCAGCGCCCGGTAGAAGTCGGCTTTGCGCTGCGCCAAGGAGAACTCGATGTAGCTCAGGCGGCTGTAACACAAGACCGCCACGAAGACCGAGACCCGCCGCCAAGTGCGGCCGATCTTGATCCGTCCGCAGGCGCCCCAGTCGACCTGCATCGCCTCGCCGGGTTCGTAGAACACCTCTTGATACACGCGGCCGCGAGGCGGGCGGATTTTTCGCACATACCGCCGCACCAGGCTGATGCCACCGCGGTAGCCGTCCGGACCCTTGCGGATCTCTTCCAGGACGCGGACGGCGGAGAGCTCCGGGCAGCGGGCCAGCAAGGCCTCGATCCGGGGCAGGTAGGGATCCAGCAGGCTGCCGCGGAACGCCCGGGCGGGCGGGTGCGGCGGGCGGTCCATGGCCAAGGCGCGCTTGACCGTGCGGCGACAACAACCCAGCCGCCGGGCAATGGCCCGTTGCGAGAGGTGTTCGATTTCCGACAAGCGGCGGATTTCCGCCCACAAGGCGACGTTCATGGGGCCGCCTCCTTGCGCGCCGGCGGCCGCCCCTCGGCGTCGGCCAGCGTGCGGGCCAGTTGGGCCAAGGCCGGCAGACCCTTGCGGTGCAGCCGGGGCGTCGGCAGCGACAGGACCTGCGTCAAGGGCGGCTGGTAGGCGACCAGATCGTGGACGAGCAACTCTTCGCGCGCGGCGTCCACGGCCGGTTCCTTGATCCGCAGCCGCACAGCC
>VGYL01000939.1 GCA_016872975.1 Planctomycetota bacterium | reverse complement strand
CATGTGCGGCCTGACGGGCAGTCTCCTGCTGGCGTTCATGGCCCTGCCCACGATTATCAGCATTTCCGAGGACGCGATCGCCGGGGTGCCCCGGACCTATCGCGAGGCCGCGTTCGGCCTGGGCGCCACCCGCTGGCAGACCCTCTGGCGGATCATCCTGCCTTCCGCGTCGTCGGGCATCCTGGCCGCGGTCATGCTCGGGATCGGCCGGGTCGTCGGGGAGACCATGGTCGTCCTGATGGTCACCGGCAATGCGCCGGTAATCCCGCGGTCGATTCTGCAGCCCCTGCGGACCCTGACCGCCACGATCGCCGGCGAGATGGGTGAGACGGTCGGCGGCTCCGAGCATTACTTCGCCTTGTTCGCGGTCGGGCTGGTCCTGTTCGCCATCACGTTCAGCGTCAACTTCGTCGCCGATCTGTTCCTGCGGAGGGCCAGGAAATGAACGGAGCCAAAGTCCGCCAGCAGATTGCCTTTTCCGTCCTGGGCGGGATCACCCTGCTGATCGTCGTGCCGATCATCCTGGTGATCCTCTACATCGTCATCAACGGGGCGGGCGCCATCACCTGGGAGTTCCTGACCGCGGCCCCGCGCAGCGGCATGAAGGCCGGCGGCATCTTCCCCGCCATCGTCGGCACGATCCTGCTGGTCCTGGGCACGATGCTGTTCGCCCTGCCGTTGGGCGTCCTGTCGGCGGTCTACCTGGTGGAATATGCGAGCGACAACCTGTTCACGCGGATGATCAAGCTGTCGGTGGTGAACCTCTCCGGCATTCCCTCGATCGTCTACGGCCTGTTCGGCTTTACGCTGTTCGTCCTGCTCCTGCGCTTCGGCACCTCGATCCTGGCCGGCTCGCTGACGCTGGCGATCATGAGCCTGCCGGTCATCATCACTGCCTCCAAGGAGGCGCTGGAGTCCGTGCCCTTCACGTACCGCGAGATCAGCCTGTCGCTGGGCGCGACCAAATGGCAGACGGTCCGGTTCTGCGTGCTGCCGTACGCCATTCCCGGGATTCTCACCGGCACGGTCCTGAGCCTCAGCCGGGCCGCGGGCGAGACCGCCCCGATCCTGTTCACCGTGGCGGCCTTCTACCTGCCCCGCCTGCCCCGCTCGGCGTTCGACCAGGTCATGGCCCTGCCGTACCACCTTTACGTGATCGCGACCCAGGTGCCGAACATTCCGCTCGCCCTCAGCTTCGCCACCGCTCTGACGCTGGTCGCCCTGGTCTTTCTGATGAACCTCGTCAGCATCATTCTGCGGGCCCATTATCGAAAAAAGAGGTTATGGTAAGCGAACCGGTCATCAAAACCGTCCATCTGGACTGCTTCTTCGGCGCCCAGCCGGTGCTGAAGGATATCAACATCGAGATCCCGCGTCACGAGATCCTCGGCGTCATCGGGCCGGCCAACAGCGGCAAGACCACGTTCCTGCGGGCGCTCAACCGGCTCAATTACCTCCATCGCACCTACTCGCAGACGGGCGAGATTCACCTCGACGGCCGCGACATCCGCAAGCTCAGTGACAATCTCCTGCGAAAGAAGATCGGGATCATCTTCGCCCTGCCGCAGGTGTTGCCGGTCACCATTTTCGAGAACGTCGCCTACGGCCCCAAGGTCCACGGCATGACAAATCGGGACACCCTGTGCCGGACCGTGGAAGAGGCCCTGCAGCGGGCCCATCTGTGGGAGGAGGTCAAGGACCGCCTGGCCGAGCCGGCGGTGCGCCTCTCCGGCGGCCAGCAGCAACGGCTCTGCCTGGCCCGCACCCTGGCGGTCGGGCCGGAAGTCATCCTGTACGATGAGCCGTGCTCCGGTCTCGATCCGATCTCCACCGCCAAGGTCGAGGACACCATGCAGCTTCTGAAAGCAGACTACACGCAGATCCTGGTGACGAACAACACCAAGCAGGCATCCCGCGTCAGTGAGCGGTGCGCGTTCTTTCTCATGGGCGAGCTGGTCGAGATCGGTCCGACGCGCGACCTGTTCACCTGTCCGCAGGACCAGCGGACCGACGATTACATCACCGGCAGGTTTGGATAGAGCGAAGAAATGGTTGATGTGTGATGTTTGATTTTTGATTTGGGAAGGCGGACGGCCGTCTCTTCCAATCCACCATCAACCATCAAAAAGCAAAGATCAGTGTTATGGAACTCGAAACGAAGATCTCGACAACGGATCTGAACCTGTACTACGGCGCGTTCCAGGCGTTGACGGACGTCCACATCCGGATTCCGGCGCGGAACGTCACGGCGATCATCGGGCCTTCCGGCTGCGGCAAGTCCACCCTGCTGCGCTGCTTCAACCGGATGAACGACCTGGTCGAGCGCACGCGGATAGAAGGCCGGATCGTCATCGACGGGCAGAATATCCTCACGCCGGATACGGACCTGATCGCCCTGCGGCAGAAGGTCGGCATGGTCTTCCAGCGGCCCAACGTCTTTTCCCTCTCCATCTACAACAACCTGAAATTCGGCCTGCGGATCCACAACCTGCTCCGCCGCAAAGACCAGATCATGCAGACCATCCAGGAAGGCCTGGAACACGTCGGGCTCTGGGACGACCTCAAGGACAAGCTCCACGCCAACGCCCAATCCCTGACGCTCGAGCAACAGCAGCGGCTGTGCATCGCCCGCGTGCTGATCCTGAGGCCCGATATTATCCTGCTGGATGAGCCGTGTTCGGCCCTGGACCCCATCGCGACCCTGCGGATCGAGGAGCTGCTCCGCGTCCTGCGCACGGACTACGCGCTGATCATCGTCACTCACAACATGCAGCAGGCGGCCCGCGTCTCGGACTTCACGGGATTCATGTACCTCGGCCGCCTGATCGAATTCGACGAGACCCAGAGGATTTTCACGAATCCCGCCGAACCGTTGACCGAAGATTATATTCGCGGTTCATTCGGCTAATTCATAATTCGCAAATGGATCGGAAATGAGAGATGGCACGTGAAGGTTTTCACAGGCGGATACAGGAACTGGAACGCGACGTTATGGCGATGGGGGCGATGGTCATCGACGCCGTTCAGCGCTCGGTCGAGGCC
>VGYL01000938.1 GCA_016872975.1 Planctomycetota bacterium | reverse complement strand
GCATACAAATCCGGTCTGGACGCCGGCGACGTCATCGAAGCCGTCGATGGTCTGCCCACGAAAGATATGAGCCTCCTGTGCGCCGTCAAGAAGATCACGGGGCCCAAGGGGACCAAGGTGGCCTTGACGATCCGGCGGGCCAGCGAGGGCACGCCCCGCGTGGTCACCATCACGCGGGACCGGATCGTCGTCCCGACGGTCCGCGGCTGGCAGCGCACGGAAGAGGGCAAGTGGCTCTACATGCTCGATGAGGTCGAGAAGGTCGGCTACGTGCGCATCACCAGCTTCTCCGGCGAGACCGCGAACGATCTCGAGGCGGTGCTCGGCAACCTCGAAGCCAACGGCCTCAAGGCCCTGATCCTCGACCTGCGGTTCAACACCGGCGGGCTGTTGGACAGCGCCGTGGCCATCTGCGACAAGTTCCTCTCCGAGGGCCTGATCGTCCAGACCCGGCCCAAGGACGGCGCGCCCCCGGTGTCCGAATATGCGCACAAGCGCGGTACGCATCCGGACTATCCGCTGGTCATCCTGATCAACTCCGGCTCGGCCAGTGCCTCGGAGATCGTGGCGGGCGCCCTGGCCGATCCGGCCCATGAGCGCGCGATTCTCGTCGGCGCCCGCACGCACGGGAAGGGAAGCGTGCAGGGCATCACCTACTATCCCGGCGGCGGCGCCCAGTTGAAATACACCATGGCGTACTACCACCTGCCCTCCGGCCAGCGCGTGCAGAGCCGCGACGAAGTCGAGAAGGACGGACGCAAGGACTGGGGCGTCGGCCCGGATGTCGAGGTCACCCTGACCAGCGAAGAGCTCCGGGAGATGCTGGAGGCCCAGCGCAAGAACGACGTGCTCACCCAGACGCACCGGGACGGCACCCCCGGGGCGGTCACGCGGCGCACGGCCGAAGAGACCCTGCGGGCGGACCCGCAGTTGGCGGTCGGGGTTCTGCTCGCCAAGACCAAGCTGATCGAAACCGGCACTCTGGCCACAGCCCCCAGCGTCCTGGCGGCCCAGTAGGACGCGGGCCGTGCAGGGACGCCTCTTCCACGTGGGAGTACGATCTTGGCTCACCCAGCCGATACGGATAGATTCGAACAGCAAAGGCAGGAGAAGCTGTCGCAGATCGCGGCCCTGGGGATCGATCCCTATGGGGCGCGGTACGATGACGCGGAGCCGGCGGCCGCGGCGAAAGCACGGTACCAGCAAGGGGATGAAAGTCAGCGGGCCCGCTGTGCCGGCAGAATCGTTCTGCTGCGGGACATCGGCAAGCTGATTTTCATCACCCTGCGCGACCGCAGCGGCACGATCCAGGTAGGCCTGAGCAAGAGCCTGCTGACCGGCCAGTGGCCGCTCGCCAAGCTCCTCGATATCGGCGACCTCCTCGGCGCCGCCGGCAAGCTGGGCCAGACCAAGACCGGCGAGATCACGATCTGGGTCGAGGATGGCGGCCTGACCTTCCTGAGCAAATGTCTGTTCCAGCCGCCGGAGAAGTTTCACGGCCTGGCGGACGTCGACCAGCGCTACCGCCAGCGCTACGTGGACCTCTGGGCCAACCCCGAGGTCCTGGACCGCTTCCGCCGCCGCAGCGAGATCGTGGCGACGATCCGCCGCTTCCTGGGCGCCAAGGGTTTCCTCGAAGTCGAGACGCCGATGATGCAGACCATCGCCGGCGGCGCGGCGGCCAAGCCTTTCATCACACACCACAACGCCCTGGATCTGGATCTCTACCTGCGGATCTCGCCGGAGCTGTTCCTCAAGCGGCTCCTGGTCGGCGGCTTGGAGCGGGTGTTCGAGATCAACCGCAATTTCCGCAACGAAGGCCTGAGCCGCCAGCACAACCCCGAATTCACGATGATGGAGTTGTACCAGGCCTACGCGGACTACCGCGTCATGATGGATATCACCGAGGAGATCGTCTCGGCGTGCCTCGAGACCCTGGGCCTGGGCACCAAGGTGCCCTTCGGGGAAGTCGAGATCGACTTCGGCCGGCCCTGGCGGCGGGCGAAGTATGCGGACCTGCTCAAAGAGCACAGCGGTTGCGCCATCGACGATATCGCGGCCATTCGCGCCAAGGCCCGCGCCCTGCAGATCGAGGATGCCGGCTTGGACGACCCCGTCGTGGTCAACGAGGTCTTCGAGGCGACGGCGGAACACAAGCTGATCGCCCCGACCTTCGTGATCAACTACCCGGCCATCCTGTGCCCGCTGGCCAAGCGCAGCAAGATCGATCCGAAGTATGCCGAGCGGTTCGAGCTGTTCGTCGTGGGTATGGAGCTGGCCAACGCCTACACCGAGCTGAACGATCCCGCCGTGCAGTATGAGAACTTCCGGCACCAGCTTCGCGGCCAAGACGAATCGCTGACGAAAATGGACACCGATTACGTGGCGGCGTTGAAGTACGCCATGCCGCCGGCGGGCGGGCTGGGCATCGGGATCGACCGGCTTGTCATGGTCCTGACCGGCGCCACGACGATCCGCGACGTCATCCTGTTCCCGCTCCTGAAGCCCCTGGCTCCCGAGAACAAATAACGCCGTGCAGAGTATTGCTGCCAGGGTCTGCCTTCGTGGATCGGCCCAGATGCGATCTCCGGGCTTGGTTCAAGCACCGGCCTTCCCGAGTAACAACGGATGGGTGGCAGCGTCAAGCGCAGCTTGGCGATGGCGGCTCTCCCAGGCGTGGGACCATCGCCAAGGCCTACCGGCCTTGACGCTGCCACCCACCAGGACTGTGATCCGGTTCTGAACCGAGCCGATCTCCGGGTGGCATCGCCAAGGGCTCCGCCCTTGACGATGGCTCATGCCCGCGATGATGGTGTGGACCCCCGATGGGCGAACCATCGTCAAGGCCTCAGGCCTTGGCGATGCCACCCCGTCGGATCGTTGGGTGCCATGTCTACGGCCTTGCGTAGTACGACAGCGCAATATAGGCTCAAGAAAATAACAGGAGCCGGTCGATAACTCCTTCGAGAAGATCAACTTACAAGGAGAATCGACATGGATGTCCAACAGATCAAAGGGCTGGGACGAGAGTTGAAGAAGTTC
>VGYL01000937.1 GCA_016872975.1 Planctomycetota bacterium | reverse complement strand
CGTCCTGCACAACGACATGTTCGAGGTCCTCGCCACGAGCGGCACTTAGCCTCTGCCCGCCTGCTCGACGAACCAGGCGTACGTCTGCTCGATTCCCTTTTGCGCGCCTCAGGGTGATGGTGATCAGGCGGATGGAATCCGTGGGGTCTTCGTGCCCCAGGCGGGATTCAAGATGTGGGTGGTCTTGCCTGGAGTAGATGCTGCTCGCTACCTGCCACGTAGCGTGAGTGCGTTACCGAATGCTCTGAGCAGTATCACGATGTCCAGCCAAACAGACTGGTGCTTGATGTAATAGAGATCGTACTGGAGCTTGATGAGCGCGTCCTCAACGGAGGCCCCGTATCCCTGCTTGACCAATCCCCAGCCGGCCATGCCAGGCTTGACGGCGTGACGCACCCGGTAGAAGGGGATCTCCCTTGCCAGCTCCTCCACGAACTCCGGTCTTTCTGGCCTTGGCCCCACGGCGCTCATCTCGCCCATTAGAACATTGAGGAACTGGGGGAACTCGTCGATGTGCGCCCTGCGCAGGATACGGCCAACTCGTGTTGCCCGGGCATCGTTCCTGTCAGCCCACCTGGCCTGCCCGTTCTCAGCGTTTGTGATCATTGTGCGGAACTTGCACACCCTGAAACGCCGCCCTCCCTTTCCCACCCGCTCTTGCGTGTAGAAGATAGACCCCGGGGAGTCAAGGTAGATTGCGAGAGCGATGAGCGGGATCACGATTCCCAGACAGACCAAGCCGACCGAGGAGAGGCCGATGTCCATGACCCGCTTTGCCAGAGGCCACAGGTTGCCCGTGCCTGGATGGTGGATCGGAACGGCCACGTGCCAGTTGTTGCCGATATGCTTTACGGGGACTTGCCCCGTGATCTGCTCGTAGAGCACAGGCATTGGCACGATCTCCACACCGTGTTCGAGGCAGTCGGTGAGGATCTGAATCAGATCACCGTCAAGCGCCTCGGCGATGGCGGGGACGAGGGTTGTTACCCTATGCTCGCTTACCAAGCCCACGACCGACCGGCGATCCCCCAGGACAGTCAAGGCGCTCTTGGAGATGTCGTAGGAGCGGCCCTGCTTTGAAGGGTCGTCATCAACGAACCCTACAACCTGGTACACTCCGTCCCCCTGCACGGCCAGGGCCTCCGCGATCGTCTGCCCGGCCCAGTCGGCGCCGATGATGAGAGCACGCCGGCCGAACTGGGGTCGGCCAAGAACCAGTACATACAAGCCCCGCCCGGCAACGAGCAGCGCGGTGAGAAGCAGTGGAAGCGCTACTAGTTCCAGGCGACGGTGTGGCAAGGCCGGTGTAACGAAGGGTATCAGCGAGTAGATGAGCGCGGTGAGCAGGGCGGGGCGGGTTACTGCCGCTGCAGACGTGAACATCCGCGCTGCCGTCCGGAGATTGTACACGTCAAAGGCGTGAGCAAGGGGTAGCCAGATGGTTGCCAGCAGGATGAACCACGAAGGATGCCGCCTGATCAACTCCCAACCTGTCGCTTGATCAGCCCTCAGCTCCATCACCAAGTAGAGCGCAACGCATACCGCCAGCAGATCAAGCCCAACCAGGGCCAGCCGGCGTTCGGAGTAGGGCATAGAGAGGTGAACAGAATCCATTTCCCCATCCTTTCGTGTGCAGGTGACTTGCACATCAGCTACTGGCTGCTGTGCCGTTGGGCGTGAGCGGCCGAGAGGGTCCGTTGGCGGAGCAACTTCCGGATCTCCACGCCTTGGGCATCATCGACGCTGAGGGGCGCGGCGGGTCGGCTCATGCCCGCAGCCTACCCGCGACACCATTAAGTGTCGGTATTTCCCGGGCTCCAGTGCAACCAGTACCATCTTGCCAAGCCACCCCGCACTGTGGTTGCGCGCGGGTGGGGCGCGTGTCTTCAAGTGCCAGTGAGCTGCCAGAACCCATAGCCCATCTTGTAGGCAGTTCGTCGTGGTGCTGCTCTCCAACGTTCCGGTTCTGCCGTTCACCCCGGGGCAACTACATACAAAGCGGTATTGCGCGGACTTGCATTAGCATGCCTGCTACGAAATGCGGCCAGCCCTGCGCAATTCGTCCCTTATCCACCGGAATGTGTGAACTAGACCCTCCCGTATGGGTGTGTGCGGTTCCCACCCAAGAATCCTTCGCAGGAGTGAGTTCTCGCTGTTCCGGCCTCGCACGCCCTGCGGCTTCGACACATCATGCTTCTTGCTGATTCGATAACCTGCGATGGCCGCGACGATATCGGTCATCTCATTGATCGAAAGCGATTCCTCCGTCCCTAGGTTGAGGGGTCCGGTGAAATCAGACTGCATTATGCGCACAATCCCTTCAACGCAATCCGCAACATACATGAACGAGCGGGTCTGCTCGCCGTCACCCCACACCTCAACATCACCCCCGTCGCCTGCCAGCGCCACTTTGCGACAGATTGCGGCGGGAGCTTTTTCCTTGCCGCCCTCGTATGTTCCCAGTGGTCCGTACACATTATGCAGCCTGGCGATTCTTGTGCTCAGACGATGATCCTCACGGTAGTACTGGCAGAGCTTTTCTGCGAACAGCTTCTCCAGCCCGTAGCCTTCCTCTGGCTCTGCGGGCCAAGCGGCTGCCTCCACTAATGGTATGTTCACAGGAGAACTTTGGAGACGGATTGGATACACGCAGGCTGACGACGTGAATAGGAACCGCTTGACGCCAGTGATGCGTGAGGCCTCAAGCATATGAGCGTTGATGAGGGCATTATTGCGGGCGATATCGGCATGACCTGCCGTTATGTAGCCGATGCCACCCATGTCTGCAGCTAGGTGGTATACGTGCTCTACCCCTTGAACGGCCGCCAAGCAGCTGTCCGGAGAGCGAAGATCGAGCAACATGAACTCGTGGGCTGGACTGGGTTCATATTCAGGGCTCTTAAGGTCTGCACCACGGACCCAACAGCCGACCGCTACAAGATGCTTGACAAGGTGATGACCAATGAACCCGCCAGCCCCGCTCACCAGTACTCTCATTGAGCTTCCTCCTTCAATGCCAGGAATCGGTGGTACATCTTCCACGCG
>VGYL01000936.1 GCA_016872975.1 Planctomycetota bacterium | reverse complement strand
GGTCAGGAACCATTCGGCCCGGACGGGCCCCAGAATCCGGAAGATCCAGGGAAGCTGGACCGGCTGCGGGATGGCGATCTTGAGCATGTCGAACGGACGGGCATTGTTGCTCATGAGGATCGAGCCGTGGCGGCCCGGCCCCCACCAGAGCGAATCCCGCCCCGCCTCCAGCTCGAACGGGCCGACCTGCACCTTGCCGTAGCCCGCGATGATATCGACATCACTGCCCCCTTCCAGGGCGCCGGCGTACTCCGGATGCAGATAGAAGCCGAAGCGATCGAACAGCACCGCCCGGGAGGCCAAGCCGGCCCGGACGTTCGAGCCGCGTTCGAACACATCGCCCCGGCGATTCTCCAGGTCCGCTGCGTTCCTGGCATAAAGATACTTGACGTACGGATCCTCGACCGGTTTGAAGTACGAGGAGTTGTAGGAACCCTCGAGCAGGCCCAGTTGCGCCAGCTCGCTCTGATACTCTCGCGTGAGCCGGTCCAGAATCGCCGTCAGGATCTCGGGCATGTCCTGCCTCTGCGCGAGAGCCTCCCGGGCCCGTGCCACGTGCCGGGCCATCTCCAGCCGCGACAGAGGCCTCGTCGTCAGCATGGCGCTGTCGATCAGTCGATAGTTGGCGAGCTTCTCGACCGCGTCATAGCTCCAGTGATACAGCGGAACATTCGTGGAGACCGAGGCAAGTGCCGGCAGACTCCAGAGTGTTACCCAGACCAGCGCGACGGCAATCCTTCGCATGGGGCCCATCCATGACTAATTCCTACCAACCAGTTGACACAGAGCCTGCATAAGTAAATCATACAGGGCATGAGGTCAAGAGAATTGTGCCAAATTCGGGCCAAAGGCCAAAGGGCGTCATCGGACGGGCGACGGCGGGTGGCGGACGGGAAGGACCGCCCGGACAACTCGTCGCATGGAAATTGGGGAAAGGAGAAGATCATGGACCAGAAGATCAGTCAGTCGGGCAATCCGGATACCAGTGGCTCAACCTGTCGGCGCGAATTCCTCAAAGGGTTGGCGGGCCTCGCGGGCGGCGCCGCCGTTGCGGGTGCTCTGCTGCCGCCCTTCCGGGCCGCGGGCGAGATCGTTCCGCCGAACGATCCCCGCCTGCACATGGAGTGGATCAAGTACCCCGGCGCGACCGGCCCGGTGCGCGCGTACCTGGCGCGGCCCAAGGCCGAAGAGAAGCGACCCGCGGTCATCGTAATCCATGAGAACCGGGGTCTGGTGCCGCACATCCAGGACGTGGCCCGGCGGATGGCCCTGGAAGGATTTCTGACCGTGGCGCCGGATGCCCTGTCGCCGCTGGGGGGAACGCCGGAGGAGACCGGCAAGGTGCCCGCCCTGCTGCAGAAGCTTGACTATAGCGCGACGGTCAAGAACTTCGTCGCCGCGGTCCAGTACCTCAAGACACACCCCCTCTCGACCGGCAAGGTCGGCTGTACCGGTTTCTGCTGGGGCGGCGCGATGACGAACCAGGTCGCCGTCCACGCCCCGGACCTGCGGGCGGCGGTCCCCTACTACGGCAGCCAGCCGGCGACCGAAGAGGTCCCCAAGATCAAGGCCGCCCTGCTGCTTCACTACGCCGGCAACGACGAGCGTATCAACAAGGGCATCCCGGCCTTCGAAGCGGCCCTCAAGAAGGCCGGCATCGAGTACCAGCTCTATATCTATGAGGGCGCCGGGCACGCCTTCAACAACGATACGAACGAGTCCCGCTATCACAAGGAAGCCGCACAACTGGCCTGGCAGCGGACCGTCGCCTTCTTCAAGGAGAAGCTCAAGACGTGATTCCGGCTCGACGCCTTTGGTAGCATGGGCGTCTTATCTCGTTGTTCTACACACCTTCGCCTTGTTGCAGAGGGTGGCATCGCCAAAGGCTCCGCCTTTGACGATGGTTGATGCATTCGACGGTGCCTCGACAGCATGCGAGAAAACCATCGTCAAGGCCGGAGGCCTTGGCGATGCCACGCAGTCGGCTCTATCATGCCGAGACAGGTAAGACAATGAGACATCCTGGCTTTGCCCCCACGGGCGAGACGCCCGTGATACGACATGGGCGAGACGCCCATGCTACGGAGCGTCTACGGCGTCAGGGCATACAGCAGTTCTTGTACTTTCGGCCGCTGCCGCAGGGGCAGGGGTCGTTACGGCCCACGCGGGAGACAGTCTGCGTCCCGCCTGGAGTCCCGCACTTACGCGGTCCTGAGCCGCCGGGAGGCGGGACTGGTGAACCCACGCCGCACTGCCGGCGCCAGGCGGCGGCGACCTCCGCGACAAAGGGCCGGCAGTGCGTAAAGAAGCGCTTGTAGCCTGCACACAGGTAGTTCCATCCGGCTTCGCCTTCCGGCGTCTGCACGAAGCGATCCTTGGGACAGCCGCCGTGGCACATCACCCGCACCTCGCAGGCACGGCAGCGGCTGGGCAGTGTCTCCAATTTGGCTTGTCCAAAGGCCTTCTGCGCCGGACTATCCAGCAACTCCGCTAACGTGGTCGATTGGATGTTCCCCAGGCGGTGGTGGGCATCCACGAAGTGGTCGCAGGAGTAGAAGTCCCCGTTGTGCTCAATGACGGGCACCCCGCCGCAGGTCGCGCGGAAGATGCAGAGCGTGTGCCCCTGCCCGAACGCCGGCCGGGCCGCTTCCTCGAAGATCTGCACCTTGATCCGCCCGATATCGTGGGCGACCCACTCGTCAAAGATCGTGCAGAGAAAGCCGCCCCAGGCTTCCGCGGGCACTGTGCGGTCGCTCACGCCGCTCGGACTTGCCGGCTCCCGCTCCACCAGAGGCAGAAAACTCATGAACTGTGCGCCGATTTCCTTGAAGAATCCGTAGACCTGCGCGGGGTACCGGACGTTATGCGCGTGCACCACACACAGGATTTCCGATTGGACCCGGTGCTTCTGCAAGAGCCGGTATCCGCGCAGGGCTTGGTCAAAGGTGGGCCGGCCGTCCTTGGTGCAGCGGTAACGATCGTGCATTTCCCGGGGACCATCCAGGCTGACCCCGACGGCAAAGCCCTCCGTCGCCAGGAAGCGGCCCCAGT
>VGYL01000935.1 GCA_016872975.1 Planctomycetota bacterium | reverse complement strand
TACTCCGGACATAGAGCGAAGGATCTCGTGTAAGTTTCGGTAGTTCCATACCTTGGGATACGAGTCTACGAGCCCATCCCGAAGCGTCTACCCTCGTCCAGCATGGCCAGGTAATTGTCAACTGGGATATAGGCAGTGACCCAGTTGCCGAGGCCCAGGCAGTAGCCTCCGCCGACCTGGCAGGCCTCGAGCGTTTCCCGTACGCGCTGGCGGATGGCCTGCTCGTCGGAGCGCGCAATGAAGTCCACGTCCAGGCCACCCAGCAACGACACCCGTTTTCCCCACCGCTTCTTGGCTTCGGTCACCGGCACGATGACGTCCTCGAAGGAGTGCTTGGCGTCGATCTGCACCTCGTCGATGAGATAGTCCATCAAGGGATCGACCTTGCCGCAAGAGTGGAAGAAGAGCAGCTTGCTATGACGGTGGGTCAGATCGCCCAAGGCTTTGTGACGCGTGAGAAACCTGTCCACAATGATCTGCGGCGCCATCAGCGTCGAGCTTTTGTAGCCATAGTCGTCGGAGGCATAGACCGCGAACACACAGCGGAAGTGACATAGGGCCTGCACGAAAGCCATCTGGAAGCTAGCGACGCGCTGGACGACCTCATCGATGAACTGCGGTTCCTCGTACAGCTTGTAGCAAAACGACTCGAAGCCAATAAGTCGCCGGACCGTCTCCCACAGTGTCACCACGTGATAGACGCCCATATCCGACGGCAGGCGTCGGTCATAGTACTCAAGTTGGCTGAAGTCTATGCGGCCCGGATCCGGCCACGGGTATTTCTCCAGGTCTGCCCACGACTGGAGAGGGCCCACGTGTTCTTCCTCGAAGGAAGTTCCTGCGACGCCAGCGATCTTGAAATCCGCGCCGGGCAGCCAGACGCGGAAGAGCTCAAATCCCAGGGCTCGTTGCAGTTCGATCTCGCGGCGCCATTTCCACTCCCTACCACCGGGTGATCCGCTGATGCGTTCGTCGACATTGAACCGCTGGGCAAGCTGGTCCTTGACGTTGTCGGCGATCGCATGCTCAAAGAAGAACACGCGCTCGGGCTCGCGTTGTCGCAGCAAGTTCTGGCGCATTTGCTCCAGGTCGAGTCGAATGGGTAGGAGTTCCATGCCGTTATCCTTCAGGAAGATTCCAGAAGAGGGCCTCCACCTGGCAACTGGCACCGTCGGACGGGTCAGCCAGGCGGTAGTAGGCGGTCAGCAGGCGGCCATCAGGCAACTGTACGGTATACGGGTGGCCGATGGCGTGGCGATAGCGGCCGTCGGCCAGGCGGAAACGCTCGCCGGTCCATGCCAGGAGCAGCCGCCCGCCCGTGTTCCAGCGGGTTCCCGTCCGATCGCTGACCATGGCCTGGATGCTGAGTGGATGATGCCGGACACCGAAGGCGAGCAGCAGCCTGCCGTCGTGCAAGGTGGTGATATGCCCAGGGATCTCGTTGTACTGCGTCACCACGGACGGGGCGCTCCATGTCTTGCCCTGATCCAGGGATTCGACCAGCCCCAGAAAGTGGACGGCTTCCTCCCGCCCTGCAAGCTCAGAGTGGGCACCGGGGAAGGGATAGTCGTCCCCGTTGATGCGCAAGGCGCCGACGAGCTTCCCCGATGGGTGCAAGGTGAAGGAGCTGTCGCCGGCGATCTCCGATACCTGGTGGTGCTCCGGGAAGGTCCGGCCCATGTCCCATGAGACCAGCACGTAATCTTTGGGCCGGCGCGGTTTCTCGTAGGTGCCGACGAAAAAGAGGAAACGTCCGTCCGGCAGCACGATATGCCCGCGGTCTGCGCAGCCAAACGGTCCGGCAGGGCAGAAGCGCGAGATGTCCACCTGCCACGGCTCGGACCAGGTGCGACCTCCATCCGTGGACCGGCAGAGAAAGGGGCCTTGCCAGGGGTGGGCCGGATCGACGTGCGCCATCACCCGCATGTAGCCTAACACCAGCGAACCGTCTGGCATGAGCGTCAGATATCCCTCACGATCGTTGTGAGGGGACTGTGTCGCGCGCACTGGCGCAGACCACGTGGCCCCGCCGTCGCTCGAGATGATGATCTCCATGCGCTCCCCGACAGGCGGATTATTGGCCAGGTTGTAGCCCTTGATATACGACAGCACGATGTCGCCGTTGGGCATCACCACAATCGAAGGTTTCCCCGCCTCGCCGGCTGCCAGGATCGTTCGCTGTGCTGGGGACTCAGAAAACGAGAAGAAGCGGTCTGGGTTGTCTCCCTCAAGATTGCCCAAAGCCTCGCGCCCCTGAACGATCGTTTGTGGCTCGGTGTATCTCATGTCGCCCCCTCTTCACAACTGCGCACGAAGTCAGCGGAGGTCGCAGTATATCCCAGGAAAGCCTCAACAAACCGGATGACGTACTTGGTGATGGCCTGTTCTTCGATGGTGTCGTGGTATTCCATGGCCGCTGTACAATCGCGCAGCAGGACGATGCGGTAGTTGCGGTAGAGCGCATCGGTCAATGTCCCCTGCAAGCAAGCATTGGCTGCAAAACCCACGACGACCAGGTTCTTGATCTGCAGGTTGCGCAGCAGGGTCTCGAGGCAGGTCTCGAAGAAGCCGCTGAACATCTGCTTGCGCACGAGGTATTCCCCTGGCTTCGGCTCGACGAGCTTGCTAAAACGAAACTCAACGGGGTCCGTCTCCCAGCGCTCCTCCACGGTTAGCCCATGCGTGCGCACAAGAATCGCCCCGAACTCACTATGCTGCATGGCCACCATCTGGTTGGCATTGTTCACGTAGATGATCGGCATCTTGATCTTGCGGGCCGCTTCCAGGGCAGGCTTGATATGCTCGACCATCATCCGGCGCTCGACTTCAGTGGAACCGCGGTAGAAGAGCGCCGGTCGTTGAGGCTCGGGCTCGCCAGGGCTGTAGCCCAGCCCGTATACGTCAACCAGCATGAAGGCCGTATGGGCCATCGGCAAACAGAGCATTTCCTCGGCGTGGCCGAGGTATTCCTCGGGTGGATACATCCGGTAGTAACGGCCAGGAAATCGCAGTTCCATGGTGTCATCCCTCTCTATGGCTTTGGTACTGCTAT
>VGYL01000934.1 GCA_016872975.1 Planctomycetota bacterium | reverse complement strand
GAACGGGTCCGCAATACATCCTATTACCGCTATGTTCTGCGAGGACTGGAAGCGCTGTTTGGCATCTCAGAGCATGACTTGTTCTCCGATCGCTGGCGTGAAGCCTCAGACAGGATCCGCCGCCACGGTCGGGAGAACAAGGGAGACGGTCCCTCCTTGCTGTCCCGGATGCGGGTGACCGCGATGGTGTTGGACGCAAAGCTGCCAGCCAATAGGCTTCAGGAGGTGAGTCTCAGCGATCATCGGGTGCTCCATGTGGCTCGCCTGGATATGTTCATCCACGAGGAACGTGGGCTGGCCGGTGCCCTGGCCGAGCACCGGCCCGCAGACCTCGATGAGTGGTTGGCGGTGTTCGACAACGCGTTCCAGGCGTATCTCCACGCAGGGGTGGCTGGCTTTAAGACCGGCCTGGCGTACAACCGTCGTATTGCTTACGCTGACCCTTCCAAAGATGAAGTGCACCCGATCTTCAAGGGCGGTCTCCTCGGCGCATCGCAGGCTGAACGCACAGCGTACCAGGATTTCATGGTGAACCGGCTCTGCCAGCTCTGTGTGGAGGCTGATGTTCCGCTGCAGATCCACACGGGCATCCAGGCCGGCATCGGGCACGTCTTGGAGGATGCGCGTCCGACGCTCTTGACAGATCTGTTCCGCAGGCATCCCGACCTGCGCGTGGATCTGTTTCACGGCGGCTATCCGTGGTGTATCCAGGCGGGGCTGATGGCCAAGTATTTCCCCAACGTCTACATCGACGGTTGTTGGCTTCACCACATATCGCCCTCGGCCTACCGCGCAGCGCTCACCTCGTGGATCGAGGTCGTGCCGATGAGCAAGATATTCGCGTGGGGCGGCGACCACACTGCCACCCTGGCGCATAGCTATACCTCGTTGCTGTTGGCGAAGGATCTCATTGCCGACGTTTTGGCCGACCTGGTGCAGCGCAGCTACTTTGATCTGGAGTTTGCTCTGTTGTTGGCCCGCCGCATTCTGCGTGACAACGGGATCGAGTTCTGGCGAGTGGACGCTCGACAGGATGCCGGCCGGGATGATCGAAGTAGAATGGAGCCGTGATATGAACAGCCGTGAGCGCGTACGCAGAGCGTACGACTTCACCGGTCCCGACCGGGTGCCATTGGAAATGCGAATCCTCATGGGAACCTGGCACAAGTATCGGGACGAGCTGAAGCGCATCGTGGAGCGGCACTCGTCCGACGGCGGACAGGGCGCCGCCGGACCGGAGACGGGCGACTACGACGTGATGCCCGCCGGCTGGTCAGAGGGCGAGGAGGTGGCTGACTCCTGGGGCTGTGTCTGGCAGAACATCCATGGCGGGTTGAAGGGGCGATTGAAGTCGTCGCCCATCCGTGATTGGCACGATCTCGACCGGCTGAAGGCGCCGGACCCTCTGGAAGTAGGCGAGTTCGGCCCGGTGGACTGGGCGAAGACGGCAGCGCAGGTCGAGCGCGACCGCGGCACGGACTTCGTCTACGGCAGTGGCTCCAGGCTGTTCGAACGGATGCACTTCCTGCGCGGGTACGAGCCGTTGCTCATAGACATCGCCGAGCGCAACCCGGGAGTCTGGCGATTGCGTGACCTCATCGTCGACAACAATCTCCGGTTGATCCATCGGTGGCTCGATCTGCCGGTGGATTGCATCGGTTTTGGGGATGACTGGGGCACACAGAGCGCACTGATGATTCGGCCAGCGGCGTGGCGCGAGATCTTCAAGCCGGCCTACGCCCGGATGTTCGAGCCGATCAGGAAGGCAGGATTGCACGTCCATTTCCATAGCGACGGCTACATCCTCGACATCATCCCGGACCTGATCGAGATCGGCCTGACGGGGCTCAACCCACAAAGCCTGGTGAACGGCCTTGACCCGTTGGCGGCGCTCTGCCGCGGTCGAATCTGCTTGCGGATCGATCTGGACCGCCAGGGGATTCTGCCTTTTGGCAGTCCTGCCGACGTCAAAGAGCACGTTCGGGAGGTGATCCTCCGCTTGGGAAGTCTGGAGGGTGGGCTGATTGTGGCTGCGAACATCGGTCCCGACGTGCCACTGGCCAACATCGAGGCTGTATACGAGGCGATGGACCGCTATGCGCCGATCTGACATCCAGTTGAGGATCGAGGGGGGGACCTGTCAGGTTTTCGCGGCGGATATGCCGCGGAAGCGTCTCGTGCCTGAAACCTGACAGGTCTTTGCCCCGGGCTATGAGAGGATACGCCACAGGACGGCGAGTGATCCTCAGGCCGGTGGAGACACTTGCGTGAGGACTCATGTGGCAGAAGGAGAGCAGGAGATGCAAGAGAAACACCATACGTTACCGGGGCGCCAGGTGCCCGTGCTGCTGGAAGTAGACGTTGCGGTCGTCGGCGGCGGTTTTCCCGGCGTGTGCGCGGCGCTGGCCGCGGCGCGGTTGGGGGCCCAGGTGGCCCTCCTCGAGCGCGACGGTCTGCTGGGAGGTCAGGCGGTGGAGGTCTACACCTTCGGCTTGACCGGCTTCACCGACAACCACGGCAAGCAGTTCGTGAAGGGTATCCCCTGGGAGATCGTCCAGAAGACGGTCGCCGAAGGCCAGTCGGACCCGGTGTGGCATCTGGTCGACTATGATCGGATGGAGCGCGAAGGGCGGATCGCCGAGCTACACCGGCTCGGCGGCCCCATGAAGAACGACACCTACCTCAACCCCAACGCGTTCCGGCACGTGCTGCAGACGCTGGTGGATGAAGCGGGGATCGTCACCCTGCTCGAGACCCCCCTGTCGGACGTGCTGCTGGAGGGCAACCGGGTGAGAGGTGTGGTGGGCATGGGGTGCTACGGCCCCTTCGCCGTGGAAGCCCGGGTGGTGGTGGACACCACACCGCAGGCCGCGGTGGCAGCGTTGGCGGGGCACTCGTTTGCCTTCCCGCAGGCCTATACCGGCACGCATCCGCGAGTGGCCGGGGTGGACATCCACCGGCTGCTCGCCTGGGCGCTGGACCATCCGGATGACGTGAAGATTCTGGGAGCAGACCAAACGGATCGCATTGCCTTGGAGGCGATGGTTGCCCGAGATA
>VGYL01000933.1 GCA_016872975.1 Planctomycetota bacterium | reverse complement strand
GACGAAACCATCGGCAAGCTCCGAAGACTGCGCTTGCCGCTGCCACCCGTCGCTGCGCGGCGGATGTTGGCGAGAAACATGGTCTCCGCCTTGGGTGCCACGCCCAAGCCCTGCTTGAGCGTGCTCCAGGTTAGTGGCGGAACATGGACAAACGAGTTTGTCCATGCCACCCTCACCTGCCAGTTTCTTAGCAATCCTCCGGTCCACCGTGCCGACACCGCCGCCGGCCAGGGTGAGAACCAACTGGGCTGCATCCTCCACGTCGATGCCCTGGTAGTTGCTGCTGCGGGCGGATACGTTCCGGATCTCGCCGACCCGCTTTGTACTGTAGGACCGGCGAGCAGAGAGAAGGAATAGGGCATTCCCCGCTTTTCCGTTGCGAATCCCCTGCGGGCGCAACCGTCAGAAACGAAAGCCGTTGTCCGCCGCTCTACGGCGAAAGCAGCCGCCCTTGGGGCTCCACCACGAGGCGGCCGGTCCGGCGGAGGTCGCGGGAGGAACTGCCGACCAGCAGCTCGAACTCCCCCGGCTCCACAACCCAGTCCCGCCGCACCGGGCAGAAGAACGCAAACGCCTCTCGTGTCAGGAGCATCTCGGCACGTCTGGTCTGCCCCGGGAGCAGGTACACCTTGGCAAAGGCCTTGAGCTCCTTCGTCGGCCGGTCCACCGATGCCTCCAGGTCCCGGACGAAGGCCGATGCCAGCATCCCGGCCAGAAACGGGTCCTCGGAATACGTCTCGTAGTTGCGCCCGTTCAAGGGCGTGCGGTGGATGTTGACCATGGGCGCGAGGAGAAATGCCGAACCCAGGTCCCGCGCCTCGCGGGCGATGGCGGCGCCGATCTCATAGACCAGTTCCGCGTCCCACGAGGCTGCCTGGGCGACCGCCGTGGGAAAGCACGTCGCGCAACCGGTGTACTGTCCCGCCTCGTCCAGGATGATGGTGACCCCGTGCCCGCAGTCCGTCACCTGCACGGAAGGGACATCCAGTCTCTCGACCCCCTTGAGGAACCACATGTCCCTGCCCGCCAGGAAGCCCGCCTTCTCTTCCAGCGTCAAACGTCCCGGCAGGTCGCGCACCCGCTCTGCCTCAGGGGCGGCAGGGTCCCGATAGACGGAGTTCCCGGCGCGTACCATGTTCCCGGCCACCGAAAGCAGCCAAACCATACACCACGCGGCACATGTCCATCGGGCCTTGGGATTCAGCATGGCAGTCGTCCATCCTTTCGTCACTCATCGCGCGGTCAATGCCCATCCTGCTGTCACAGGACCATGGACCCGCGGCATGATAACACGACGCCGGCCCCCCGCGAAAGCAAAACCCCGCCGCCCGCCTGTCCGGGGGCGGCCGCCCTGAACCCATTTCTCAGGGCCGTCGCCACCGGCCTCAAGGTCGCACTGTCGCGCCCGCCCCCCTTTGTAGCCGCCCACGAGGTAGGTGGAAACCGCAAGCTGGGGGCCACCGCCCAAAGATGCTCACCCCCGGCCATAGATGCTCACCTTTTCCCAAAGATACTCACGTTTATCCAAAGATGCGCACCGGAGTGTGTTGAGCATCTTTGGTGGTGCCCGCTCGGGAGGGCGTCGTTCCATCGTGGAAATACGGTGCCGCCCGGCCTTCCCCTGTCCTCCCATGGGACATAGAGGTGAAGCCCCGCTACGAGCGTTGCGGGCGACGTGACTGCGGAACGTGGACCGGCCCCCTGTAATTCGACGACCGCGTTTTCACGCGAAAAATTCAGACCGCCAAGTGCGCCCCCGTGACGGGCGTTTCTACGCGAATAAATCAGACCGCCAACACACATATATATGGCGGTCTGATCGACCCCGGACGGCCACAAACCGCGTTTTCAGGGGCGCCAGTGCGGATCATCAGACCGCCAAATGCCCTCCACAGACCCGTTTGGCGGTCTGATCCTGGCGGTCTGATTTTTTGGCCCAAAAACGCCACTGCCCGGCTCGGGCTCGTAGTGGCGTCGTCAGACGCTATCGATACAGGCTGAAAGTGTGAAGTTTGAAGTGTGAAGTGTGAAGTTTGAAGCCAGATCACGGACTTGCCCATCTTAACACTTGAAACTTCAAACTGCTTTCAAACTGCTTCCGCAACATGTCATGGCGAGCCCAACGCGGCAGGCTGAATCATGGGCAACGATCCGCTCCGAGGCTAAGCAGGAGTCTTGGCCACAGAGGACACAGAGGTCACAGAGAAGAGCCCGGGTGAGAAGGCAAGAAGGTGGGAAGTTCAGAAGGTCGGAGGACCGGGCATTCTTGGCCTTGTCTTCTCACCTCCGCACCCGCTTGATCTTCTCTCTGTGTGCTCTGTGACCTCTGTGGCTTCCTTTCTTAGCCCTCCACCGGGTCGTCGATCATAAATCATCAATCCAGACGCCTGTTCCGACACGGATTTACACGGATGGACACGGATTTCCTACGACAACCGATTACTGACTACCGACTGCCGTTTTCCAACCGCGAAATACGCGAACCAGTCGAACAAAAGAGGGGAATGAACCGCAGATCATGTCATTGCGAGGAGCGCAGCGACGCGGCAATCTCCCGATTTCCGCAGATTTCTCCGAATCAACCGCAGAGGACGCGGGGGGACGCAGGGGACGGAGGACAGACGGAGAACCGGCTGCCGACTACTGCCCCTGAACCGCAGATTACGCCGATTTCCGCAGCCTGGCCTGCGGCCGGAACCACGAGATTCTGAACCACGGAGGTCACGGAGGACACGGAGAAGAAGGTAAGAAGGTGGGAGAGGGCTGCGAGGTTCTTGCCCTCCTACCTTCCTCCCCTCCTACCGTCTTACTTTCCGGTCTTCTTTCTCCGTGGTCTCGGTGCCCTCCGTGGTTCAAAACATAATCCTTTCTGCTATCAGGACTTACGTTGCCCTCTCGGAGTTATCTGGAAATGATTTTCAGTTGCTGCCGGTTAGTAGCACGGATTTCAAGAGGGATAACGAGCAGCAGACACAGGCAAGCTCGTGCCACGGTCTGTCCTGTCCGTCTCTTGGTCTTTGAATCTGCGAAAATCGGCGCAATCTGCGGTTTCTTTGC
>VGYL01000932.1 GCA_016872975.1 Planctomycetota bacterium | reverse complement strand
ATTCTGCTCCAAAAGGGCCTGTCCTCTGATCTGCGTGCATCTGCGAGAATCTGCGTCCGGTTCCAACGCTTGTCACACCAGATCGCGGCCACTCCCAAAAATATCACCTGGCGGGAGGTGAGCATGGGCAGCCGGGCGTCGGGTCTGGCTCAGCCGTGTCGGCCCGTAATTGATCCCTGCCTCCTGCCCCCTCAGTTCGTCTGCTGATAGATGCGGCGTAGCTCCTCGGGGGTGTTCGCCCGCTTTAGCCCTTCGTGGATCGCGGCCAGCAGGTACACGTCCTCGATCGGGCCGATCTCCGGCAGCAGGCGTAGGCCGTCGGCGCCCCATCTGCAAAGCCCGGTTGGCGGGAAATCACGTTACATCTCGCGGTGATCGTACCTCAGGCAAAATCGCTGAAGCATAAGGAGCATCCAGTTGACGCGCCATCTCTCGCAGGCGCTGTCCAAACCATACCTGCTCCCGCTCCCACTTCCGCACCATCGGCTGGTCGTGTGTCACCACCGCGTGGACACCCAGGAGTTCACCCCTCTCATCCGTGCCGAAAGTACCCAACGCCAACACCTTGGCATCTTCCGGTGTGAATGTTCTCGCGCGCACTCGACGCGCCCATCGCTTGAAATACCGCGCCGGATACAGAATGTCAACCCGCTTCAAGAACATCAACGTCTCGGCCGGCGCAATCTGGCGACCATGGGCCATCAGCAGGTGATACGCTTCGATCGGCAGAAAGAGCCTGCGCTCCCTCTGATGCGCCAGATGGACAAGCAGGACAGCGTGTTGTTCTTCTGCGGTCAACGTCAGGCCCCGCGCCAGGGCAGCCACACCCTCGAAGTAACGCCGAACGACGCTCTTATCCAGCAACAAGCGCATCGGATCGGACATCGTGCTCTGCCACCGCTTCGATTTCTACGTCAAATTGCGCATATAGCCGATCCCACAACGCCTGTCGCTGAACGTCGGAGAGCGCCTGATACTCCCGCCACGTCAGACCGCCAAAATACGCCTGATCGGCCGGTGGCGGCTGGCCGCCATATAGGCCCAGAACTTCACCCCGCGCCTCCTTGAGCGCCACCTGCGCCGCCCCTGCTGACATGTCATAAGGGAATCGAGAAATCTCTTCCACCGCCGGTACCAGTCGAATCTCTCGCTCACCGACAACCACCCGAAACCGTTCTCCCAACCTGGCCTGCTGAAGCACATGCTCCTCGATCCACACACCCCTCTGCGCTTCTAATACAGCAACCTCCATCACGTTGCGCCTCCTCCTGACCCCTGACCGCTCAGTTCGTCTGCTGATAGATGCGACGCAGCACTCTCGGCTATCTCGGTCTCCAATTGGCGCACCCACGCCCGTTGAGCCTCATACAAACCGGCGCGAACGAACACGCTCTGCTCACGCACTGGCAACTCGACCAGAATATCCGGAATATCCACTACCACTTGTCTCATCAGGACGCCTCCATCCCAGCCATTACGATATGTTGAAAACCACAACAGCCTTGCTCACCACGCCGAATCGTCATATCGTCGCTACATCCTTTGCCCACGCCCGGTTCTCTCGATACCATTCGACCAAAGCCGCCGCGCCGTCACGAAACGACGTCTGTGGTCGCCAACCGAGCAACCGCTCGGCCTTCCCGATGTCCGCCCAGGTCGCGGGCACGTCGGCCGGATGGAGCGGCCGAAAGTCCAACTGCGCCTGCCGCCACTGCTTCGGCCGCACGTCGCAGGCGTCGTTGAGGTTATCCACCCCGATGACGGTATGGCCCGCTGCCAACAGAAACTCCGCGACCCTGGCGGCGATGAAGCCAGCGGCGCCGGTTAGCAAGTGAGTTGCCACAAGCCAGACAACCTTTCTGAGTCTTGGCCCGCTTCATGCTCGCTGCGGGCCTGTTGTTGAAGGCTCACGCCATGGCACAAAGCCGCCAAGATTCGCACAAGCGCCCCTGGGCGAGACATCCGAAGTCTCCGCAGACCTCAGATGTCTGCTCAACCCAATCTCCCCTCACACTGGGGAGCAGGAATGGCCGAAAGTCCAGAAACGCCTTCACGAAGATACACCTCATCACGAGGCTGCCAGCGTTGCGACTTCCAGCCCCTCACGGCGAGCGATCTCGATGATAGAACTGCTCTGATCATCGCGCCACTGGCGTTCACCGACCGCGATCGGCTCGATGCGACTATCAGTACGAAGACGCAGCTCCCAGAGCAGGTCTATGCGACGGCGATCATACGGCTCGTCGAACTCCGGCGCGATGATCAACACGTCCACATCGCTATCGGGACGAGCGTCACCCCGCGCATACGATCCAAACAAGATACCCCGTTCCGCGTGAATGCCTGAACGCCGCACCGCTGCCAGATAACCCTGAACTGCCTTCACAACTGATGCTTCAGCCATGGGAACATCTCTCCTGCCAGCTTCAATTCGGCGCGCGCCACGTCCTGGCTGGGTGGCGGGAGTAGTAGATCCGGATAACGCCCTTCGATTTGGTATCGATCGAAACGCGCCAGAAAAAACGCGTTGCGTTTCGCTGCAAGCCAGATTTGTCCGCTCGGCCAGACGCAACAAGGTATGAATCCTGGGCGCCAAGTCTGCGGTGGCGCGGCAGATGTGCGCTTTGAGCATCTTCTCCAGTGCCAGATGTGCGAAAAACAGGCCATGCCGTGTTCGACCCAGGTTGACCAGCTCGACGGCTACCTGCCAGTCTTCAACGGCTCCATCCCGCCAGTAAGTGATTTGCTTCTCGACATTAATCATTCTGGCTTGCTCCCGAGTTGCGCCAGCCGCCACTGCTTCAGCCGCACGTCGTAGGCGTCATTCAGGTTGTCCACGCCCACAACCGTATGGCCGTCTGCTAGCAGAAACCCCGCAACTTCGGAGGCTATGAAGCCGGCGACGCCGGTCAACAGGTAAACCGCCATCAGGCCATCCTCATCAACTTCCTGACCCCTCAATTCATCTGCTGATAGATGCGGCGCAGCTCCTCGGGGGTGCTCACAACCTCGATCCCATCCTGCAACGCTTGCAGCAGCGCCACATCCTCGATGCGATAG
>VGYL01000931.1 GCA_016872975.1 Planctomycetota bacterium | reverse complement strand
ACCAGAGGAACCCGTACGCGGCCACGTTCAACAGGAGCCCGACGACGCCGGCCAGCGGGGGGGCTTTCCGCACCGCCAGTCCGAACGCAAAGACGGCGAGAATCCCCGGCGAGAGGAATCCCTGGCCGGCCTGGATGATCGTGAAGATGCCCGGCCCGATCTTCGGATCGCCCAGGCGCGGGG
This sequence comes from Planctomycetota bacterium, assembly GCA_016872975.1. Taxonomy (GTDB): domain Bacteria; phylum Planctomycetota; class Phycisphaerae; order Sedimentisphaerales; family Anaerobacaceae; genus PLanc-01. The sequence continues at coordinate 2,878 of VGYL01000931.1, read as the reverse complement.
CCAGCAACACGGCGACGATGGCGAAGGCCACCACGCTGATGCGGCCGAGCAGGACAATAGTCCGCTGTCCCGCGTTGGGGCTGATGTATTTCTTGTAGACGTCCATCGTGAAGATCGTGGAGGCGGCGTTCAGCATGGCCGCCAGCGAGCTGACGACCGCCCCGAGCAGGGCCGCCAGGACAAAGCCCACGAGACCGGTCCCCTGAGGCAGCACGCTGCTGAGCAACTGGCCCAAGGCCGTATCGTACTTGAATCCGATGAGTTTCTCCGTGCGCAGGCGTGCATTGGCCGCTTTGGCCTGAGCCACGACCTTCTGATTGTAGGCCTGGATCTCGGCCGTCAGATTCGGGAACACATCGTCCCAGGACTTGTCGTCGGAGACGAAGACGGTGTAGGGTTCGGCGGTGATCAGGGCAAACGCCTCCCGGCTCAGCGGCAGGACAAAGGGGTTCTCCGCCAGGGCCGGCCGCATCGATTCGCCCTCAGGATACAGGGCCAGCAGGAAGCGGCCCGGGGGCCACGCGGACACGGTCTCGGCGCTGGGGGACTGGGCGACCTCGACCAACGCCGTATCGGGATTGGCCTTCAGGTACCTGGCCATGACGACGCTGTTGTCCGTGACCGCCTGGTTCTGCATGTCCCCGGCGAACAGGTTGAAGGCGACGATGCCGGGCACGACGACCACGAACGGAATCAGCAGCTTCAGGAACGCCGCGAACATGATGCCCTTCTGGCCCTGGGCCAGCGAGGCCGACCCCAGCGTCCGCTGCGTGATGTACTGATTCAGGCCCCAGTAGTAGAAGTTGGGGATCCACAGGCCCAGCATCAGGGCCGTCCACGGCAGAATCTTGTCGTCCTTCGCCAGGAACATGTTCATCCGGACGCGGTTGAGCTCCCAGAACCGGTCGATGGCCCCGGTCTCGGGCGCGAACGTCTTGTACCCGACGGCGCCGGTCTGGACGTTCTCGATGAAGGCCAGCGGTTCCGTCTCGAGCCCCAGCTTGCGGAAGGCGAAGTACATGATAACGGCACCGCCCAGGACCAGGGCGCTGCCTTGGATCAGGTCGGCCCAGGCGCAGGCCTTGAGCCCGCCCGCTGTGACATAGATCATGGCGATGATGCCGATGACGATTGCGGCGTTGGCGATATCAACTGTTCGGCCCATTTTGCCCGCCATCGTGCTGATGGTCACGGCCCCGCCATACGTCACCGAGCCCAGGAGGAGCATATAGACCAGCAGCGTCAGGACGGCCATAATGGTCCGGGCCGTCGCGTTGTAGCGGACCTCCAGGAACTCCGGCATGGTGTAGATGCCGGCCCGCAGGAAGTACGGCAGGAACGCGAACGCCACTACGACCAGGGTGATGGCTGCCATCCACTCATAGCTCGCGATCGCCAGGCCCACGTGCTTGGCCGCATCGCCGCTCATGCCCACGAACTGCTCGGAGGAGATATTGGCCGCGATCAGGGAGAAGCCGATGAGCCACCACTTCAGTCCCCGGCCGGCCAGGAAGTAGTCCTCGCCGGTCTTCTCGTGACGGCTCTTGACCAGGCCGATGGTGATGACCGACAGGACAAATACGATGAACACAGCGATGTCGAGAAAGCCGAATTCCAGTGTCATAGCGGGTCCTTTCCTTGCATGGCTCTCCTAGACCTTGCGTGACCGACAGACGCCCGCATTATAGTCACGCCGGGACGGCCCGCAACAAAATCCTCGCCGGCCCGAGGGCCCTTGCCAACCGGCGTCCTTTGCGGCAAAATATGCGGATGCCGGTGGGCAGCGCCGGCCTGGTGCGAAGATGAGCGATGTGACGCGGATACTGAATGCGATCGAGCGGGGGGACGCGAAGGCGACGGACGAGCTGTTGCCGCTGGTCTACGAGGAATTGCGTCTGCTGGCCGCCCAGAGACTGTCCCATGAGGCTCCCGGCCAGACCCTGCAGGCGACCGCCCTGGTGCACGAGGCGTATCTGCGCCTGGTGGGGGACGCCCTGCAAAGCTGGGAGAGCCGCGGCCATTTCTTCGCCGCCGCGGCCGAGGCGATGCGGCGGATCCTGGTGGAGAACGCCCGACGCAAGAAGAGTCTGAAACGAGGCGGAGATTACAGTCGGGTGGAGCTCCTGGCGACGGATCTGCCTCTGCAAGGCTCTCTGGAGGAGATCCTGGCGCTGGAGGATGCGCTGGCCAGGCTGTCCCAGACCGATCCGGCGGTCGCGGCGGCGGTGAACCTGTACTATTTCGCCGGACTGACCCTGGACCAAATCGCCCGGGTCCAGGGCTTGTCGCGTCCCACCGTGGCCAAGCGACTGGCGTATGGCCGTGCCTGGCTGCATCGGGACCTGCTCGGCGCGGACGAAACCTGAGGCGCTCGTGGCGAGAGCATCTTGCCCTTGTACTTCGTATGGAGTCGTCACGTGACCGGGGAGAGTCGTGGTGCCCAGCACGCCGTACGCCCGCTTTTTGTCAATTTTCGGAATTATTCTTTTACATCTCCCGTGTGGATTTCGCATTGCCATGTAGAGGTTTCGTGAAGGCAGGTTGAGCCATGAGCGAAAAACGGGAAAACGTCGATTCCATCCTGTTCGAAGCCCTCAGGCTGCCCCAGGCCGCGGACCGAGTCGCCTACCTGGAGGCCGCCTGTGGGACCGGTACCGCGCTGCGCGCGGAGGTGGACTCTCTGCTGCGGGCCTACGAGGGTCCCGCGGGCATTCTCAAACCTCCCGAGGGCCTCTTGGAGGAGCCGGCCGACCCCGTAACCGAGGGGCCCGGTACCGTCATCGGGCGCTACAAGCTGCTGGAAAAGATCGGCGAAGGCGGGATGGCGGTCGTCTACATGGCCGAGCAGACCGAGCCCATCCGCCGCAAGGTGGCCCTA
>VGYL01000930.1 GCA_016872975.1 Planctomycetota bacterium | reverse complement strand
TGATGCAGCCTGCCTGTGCGGCATTCATCGCGGCCGCCACTTCCTGGACCAACTGGTCGATATCCGTCGCCATCGCTTGCTTCAATTCCTCTGCACTTACCTGTTTACCGTCCATGACTTATTCTCCTTTCCAAAAAGGTTCATAAGTCACTGTAAACAAAGGAGTAACAGGGCGCCAGAAAAAAATCTCACACACCTGCGGCAAAATGGGGAGTTGGGCCTATTATTCTTCTCGGACACCGCGCCAGCGGTGTCCGAGAAGAATCCGCCGCCAGCCCCGCCGGCGCGGGCGGCCGCAAACTGGCTCCGACCCGCTTCCCGATTTCTTTCTTTCTCAAGTAGGCCCAACTCCCCATTTTGCAGAACTCCAGTTACCAGCGTCCGCCGGCGCCGCCACCGCCGAACCGGCCGCCGCGGCCGCCGCCAAAGCGGCCGAAGCCGCCGGGCATTCCGCCCCCGAAGCCGCCGAAGCCGCCCCCGAAGGGCCCGCCGCGATAGGAGCCGCCGCGCCGCCCGCCGAACCCGCGGAACAACAGCGGCAGAAACAGCAGCCACCACCAGCTTCGGCCCCCGCGCCGGCCCCGGCCGCCGAAGAGCATCATCACCAACAGCAGGATCAGCAGAAAACCGCAGCAGGGACAGCATACGCCCGCCCCGGCCCCGCCGCCGGTCAGCGGCCCGTACTCGGCGAGCGGCCGCGAGCGCGCGGGCATGCCGGTCAAGGTCACCTCGTAGTTGTCGGCAATCCGCCGGACCACGGCCAGGTTGGCGTCGTAAATGCCCCGGCTGTAGTCGCCGCGTTGGAGATGGGGCGTCCGCACCTCGCGCCCGACTTGCCCGGCGTACTGGTCCGGGACGATCCCTTCGAGCCCGTAGCCGACCTCGAACCGGTAGGCCCGATCCCGCACGGCCAGCGTGAACAGCAGGCCGTTGTCCTGGCCTTTCTGGCCGAGCTGCCAGCGGTCCAGCAGCTCGATCGAGAATTGTTCGAGGGGCAGACCGCCGGTGGAATCGAGGGTCAGGATGATGTACTGAACGCCGGTTTTCTGCTCCAATTCCTGGAGGATGCCGTTGAGGGCCTGTTCGTGCTCGGCGTTTACGACCTGGGCCCGGTCTTCCACATAGAACTGCGGCCGCGGCAGATCGGGCGGCGCGAACGACCGGGCGCCCAGCGCCGCGGACAGGATCGTCAGCGCCACCAGGAATGGCAGGGTTCGGGGCGTCTGGAACGAGGCGGAGCTCATGCGCGACCCTCTATACCTTCAATCCGTCCACCGTGCTCGTCAGGCGATCCACGTCATTGACGATCGTCACGAAACCGGCTTCCATCTCGGCGTCGGTCAGATGCAGCTTCCGGCGGCGCCAATCGTGTGCGGCCAGGACCGCGGTCAGATCGACCTTGAACTCCGCGCCCGCCTGCCGCAGGGTCGCCTCCATCGTTTTCGGCCGCTCGGCATCCACCAGCCACAGCAGGGCGCGCAGCAGCGGGGCCAGGTTCTTGGCCGTGGCGATGAGAAGATCGCGAACCATGTCCCGCGTGCCGCCCGCGGCGATGTAGCCCTGGCGCAGCCGCACGAGCATCGCCTTGAACTCGCGCTCGCACTGGAGGCGGACATGGGGTTTGTCGAACCGGATTCCCACGAACGGGTCCTCGCCCAGGATCGTTTCGTGCACCCCGGCCAGCTTCGGCGCCACCCGTGTTTCGACCATCGTGCACACCCCTTCCTGCATCGAATGCCGCAGGTTCTACGCGGCGACGGCGATTCGGTGCGGAAGCCCGCCCGCCGCCTGTCACGGCAGCGCCCGCGACTTGCGCAAACGTGCCATTTTGACAGCCGAAACCGATTCCCGCCGGCGCCCGACGGTTTTTTCGCGGCCAAATTCAGGCAATTCATGGCTCAGGAACTCTGGTACGGCGTTTGCACATGTATCCTGTGAAAAGATGAATGGTCAAAGCAGTAGAGTCAAAGTCGTACTCTGGTGTGAAAGGGGGTTACGTGTATGGCAATGGTACCTTGGACAAGAAGAAATCGCGGCGAATTGGCAACCCTTCGCAGCGGCATGGATGACTGGTTCGAGAGCTTCTTCCGCGGCCTGGACCGGCCGTTGGGCCTGCTGGGCCAGCGCCCCTGGCCGGCGCTCGATGTCGCCGAAAGGGACGAGGCGGTCCTGGTCCGGGCGGAAGTCCCCGGCCTGAGGCCCGAGGAGATCGACATCTCCGTCTACGGCAACACGCTGACCATCAGCGGCGAAAAGAAGCAGAGCCGCCAGGACGAAGGCGACGGCTTCTATCACGTGGAAAGCACGTACGGCTCCTTCCGCCGGGAGATCGCGCTGCCGACGGACGTCGAGGAGAGCAAGATCGAGGCGGTCTGCAAGGACGGCGTCCTGACCGTCATCCTGCCCAAGGCTGAGAAGAGCAAGACCACCAAGATCAAAGTCAACGCCTAAACGCCGCAACCTCGCTGCGCTGCGCAAGACAGAGCGCCGCCCGTGTCCCCCGATGCGGGCGGCGCCTCCTTCCCGCCGACCCGGGCGCGGACCCTTTCCCGCCCGGCGCCGCGGTCGTCCAGATTATCCTGCAATCATCGTTCTCCTTGAAGCTCGAAACAAGGGCTGGCCCCGGCCCCCTAGTACGCCATTTCGCAAGTTCTGAGACTATAGAGCAGAGATTGCTTCGTCGCTGAAGCTCCTCGCAATGACATACTGGGGCGCCCTCTGTCATTGCGAGCGAGGCTCGCCGAGCGCGGCAATCATGTCATTGCGAGGAGCGCAGCGACGAAGCAACCTCACCCCTAGTCGCGGTACTTGCGAAGCGTCCCATCATTTTTCCAGGATTCGGATTTGCCTTCTGTACGGCCTCTCGCTACCAACAGGGCGATCATCCAGTAGTTGGAGAAGAGGGCATCGGCCAGCAGGATGTCGCCGGTTCGCAGCGAGCCCAACAACTGGCGCAAGAGCGCCGTCTCCCCGGTCTGCTTGCCGCGGTACGGTCCCAGGGCCACGTCCAGCACCGCGCCGCAGGACAGACCGATCAGGCCCACCAGCCGCAGAAGGGGAAAGC
>VGYL01000929.1 GCA_016872975.1 Planctomycetota bacterium | reverse complement strand
CTTCAGCTTGATTGCGCCTTGGGTCGTCATGCCTTCGGCTCTCAGCAGGGCGCCGTCGTCTATGGGGAGCAGGGCGGTGAGGCTGCCGTCGGGCAGGGCCGCTTTCAGCACGTAGCCGCCGGGGATGGGGTCCAGCACCGCGTGCCGCTCGATCTTATCGTTTGCCTTGTGCGGGCGGTAGAGGGTTACGAATTCCATTTGTGCGGCTCGCTCGGCGGTCTTGGCGGTCAGGTGCCATTCGCGCAGCTTGATGCGCGGGCGGGGGTTCGGGTCGTACTCGTTGGTCTGCTCGAACGTGAGCTTCTGCGGTGTCAGGAAGGCGATGTCGCAGACCACGTCGCCATTCTGTGTGACGATGTTCCCCTGGTCGCGGACGTCGAACTGGTTGATGGCGTGCAGCCAGTATTCGTACGTCGATGGCTCGCTCGCTCGCAGGCGGTCGTAGATGACGACGAGGTTGGGTTTCACGGACAAGATGGCTCGTTTGAACAGCTCGACCGGGGCTTCGTAGGAGTCGCTCGCGTCGCCGATGACGGCGTCGATCTGGGGCGTCGTGAGGAAGGCCGTGATCCGGCCCTGGGCTTGGACGGTGTGCTTCTTCTGGCCCTTGCCGTTGACGGTGATGCAGTTGGTCGAGCGGGTGGACCACATCCAGTTCTGATGATGGTCGCTGCCGTAGATGTCGCGGTAACCGGAATAGATCAGGAGCCGCTGGCCGTAGGCCCAGAGCAGGAAGGAGTTGTTGGACTCGTAGCCGTGCGATTGGGTGCCGAACGGACTGGCTTTGAGGACGACCTGCACGCCTTTGGTGGCGTCGATGATGTCGCTGTTGAGGTACGCCTGGCCTGTCCCCGCGAAGAGCCGCGACGCCGGCAGATCGTCGGGGGCCTGGGCTTGGACTTTGGGCAGTTGGCCGCGAATGAAGCCGATGTAGCCGCCGGTCGGGACCGGGCCGCCGAGCTGCTCGACGTACCATTGCCAGTGCGGGTTCTGGGCCTGGGCGGCCAGAACGCTCATCAGCGGGACATTGGACCGGGCGGATCGTCCCGCCGCGAGGTCGCCGAAGCCGCCGCCGTTGTTGCCCGGCGGCATCAGGTACATCGCGTAATAACCGACCTGTGAGAAGAACGGCTTCTGGAAGGCGTCGATGCCCATCGCCTCGCGCATGACATCCGCCCACCAGGTGAAGCGGTTCAGGTAGCTGGCCCAGTAGGAGACTCCTTCGTGCCAGCCGCCGTCCTCGTCGCTCCAGACGGGGTAGACGTTGAAAAAGACATTCATCGCGAACCACACCCAGTCCTCGGCCCCCGCGACCTCGCCGAGGAAGGCGATGCCGATCTCGCCCAGTTTGTGCCAGGCCCGGTTGGAGTGACTGGCGTAGGGCTGCCACAGGTGGCGCGGGCACAGGTGGTTGTACATCTCATCGCCGCGGATCTTCATCACCTGGCGGCAGATGCCCTTTTCCTCGTCCGTCAGCAGGTCGTGGACGAACGTGTACGTCCGGGAGAAGTAGTAGTTGTACGGCATGCCGGCCTCGTCGTTGTAGCGATAGCCGGTGCTGCCCTTGGGGTCCCACTTGGCGCATTCGAGGAGGAGGCGCCTGGCCTCCTGCCCGTACTTCTCCGGGCCGCCCAGCAGCCGGGTGAAGGCGAGGGTCGCGGCGCTGTTGAGGACCTTGATCGTGTACTCGCGGTTGCCCCACCAGATCACCCGCCATTCCTCGCTCTTGGTCTGCATGCCCTGCGGGTACTTCGGCGGCTCCTGCGTCGCGGGCGGATCGGCCAGGATGCGGTCGCATTCCTTCACGAGGGCGAGGTACTCGCTCTTCATCTCGCCGCGTGCCAACTCCCGCAGCCGGTCCAGGTTCTCCGGGCGCACGAACAAACGCGGGTGGGTCGTGGGGATGCGCCCGAGCAACTCGCGGCGGGCCGGCAGAGGCATCGGCACGGCACGATCCGCAATCGTGAAGGTCCGGGCCTTGCTCCATTGCGTGTTGCGACCCTGTTTGTCCTTGCCGCGATAACGCCACGTGTAGCTGCCCTGACCGAAGGCTTTGGGCGGACAGTGCACATTGAACTCGATATCGGCGGCCTGGTAGATGACATTCGTGAAGCCGGCGTCGCGGGCGCATTCGATCTCCCACGTCAGGCCCGTCTGCGGCCGCCAACTGAAACTGGGCGGATCGGTCTGAGAAATGGCCCCGGCGTCCGGCCGATACCCCCACGTCCCCGGCTCGGCGGGCCGCTCATCCAGCTTCGGCGACTGTGCGCTCGCGGTCCACGGAAGCGCCAGCGAAAGGGCGACAATCGCTTGGAGAAGACCCGAGGGGATGTTCCTGGCCCGACCCCGGACGTCGTTTGGTTGAATCGAACGAAGTGAAGCAAGGCACCTCTTCGTGGCATGGGCATCCGGCCCATGGATGACAGGGCCATTCTGGCCCTGCTTACATGGGCGGGACGCCCATGCTACGATGTCGCGCGGGGATGTTCTGGTGGGCCGGTCAGTTCTTCTTGTCGAGTGCATGTTGCAGCATGGCCTCATAGAGGGTCAGTTGGATGTCCAGGATCTCTTCGAGCGTGACCTGGCAATAGCCTTGCACGCCGTGCGGGCTTTCAAAGGTGAAACTGCCGGCCCCGCTCGCGTGGTATAGCGCGCTGGTCAAATTGAAGGAAGCCGGGTTCCTGCCGCCCTCCGGACTGACGGCAAAGAGGCTCCCGTACGGCAACTTGCGCTCCGCGAGCAGAGCGTAGCACTTCTCGGCCAGGGCGCGGATATCCTGCTGAACCTCAGCCGGCACGTACACCGGACGCAGGACCGCCGGCTTCGAGCCGTGGCTGTGGAGCGAGACCGCCAGGTCCGGCCCTTCCACGCTGGCGACCTTGAGGATGGCCGGCGCCTCTGGGCCCATCGGGGCGAACCACTCGTCGTGCATCGGATTGATGCCGGCGTCGTTGAAGTAGCAGCCGAGGAAGGCGACCTTGTCCCCAACCATCGGATGCAGCCGCTTGCACGCGGGCCAGTCACAGAACGTGTCATCCTTCCATGTCCCCTGGCCCCAGAACCGAATAT
>VGYL01000928.1 GCA_016872975.1 Planctomycetota bacterium | reverse complement strand
AGTGGCGATACATGGCTGGCGAGCACAGCGGCCCTGCCTTGCCCGCCATGTCCTCCCAGATATAGGCGAAATCGCAGGGTACTTCGTCCAGTATCGGCGCAACAGCCTCGATCACGAAATCCGCGATGTGGTTGCACATCTCGTGGATCAGCGCCGGGTCATCGAAGAACAGCAGCGAGATGCGCTCGACCCCCACAAAACTGCGCGGCCAACCGTAGAACGACCCGCACCAGATGCCCAGGGGAGCGTCACGTCCCCGGGCTTTGGCGACGAACCGATCCCATGCCTCACCTTGCGGACGCCGCCCTGGGATGCTGGCGTCCAGGCGGGGCTTGATGAGGCTCTCCCAGTCGGAGCGATCGCGCATGGGATACTCGATCCACATCGGCATGGTGGAGAGTGGATCATCCTTGAACAGCTTGAGGGTGTTGCCTTCCTCGTCGCGCACGATCACGTGCATATCCGTTTCGCTCAGCACCTGGCGGTCGAGCGGGGGCCACAGGTGAGGGCCATACGGTCCCTGCATCTGTAGCGGCACGCCAAGTTCGCGATCAGTCTCGAAGCAGGTCGGCAGATCCGCTCCGGCCGGCAGCCCCTCGTCCTGCCAGCGCACAAGGGTTTCCTTCCAGGTCCACGGCGGCAGGATGAAGGCGCGGTCGGGCTTGCCGAACCGGGCGGTCTCGATGAACCGCTCGCGCGGCGTCATTCCCATCGTAATGCCTCCTTCCGGCAATTCCGGATGTTTCTGGATTCGAGGCTTTGGCCGGTTCAGCGCCTCTTGGGGTAGATTCTGCCGAAACGTGCCTGGCACCTGCCTGGAATTCATCTGGCTAACGCAGGCCTCTGCAAGTGCCAGGCACGTACTTGGAATTGCTGGACTCCCTTCACACTCGCGTATAACGCAGCAGGATACTGCCCGGCGCCTCGGAGATGGAGACGGTCACCCGAGCCAGCTCCGCACCGGACATGCGGCGGCGCAGGGCTTCGGCATAGCCGGGGCTGAGGCTGACGTCGTATTGCGCACCCGGGACGATACGCTTCAGAGCGACCTGCATGGCCGGGAATGGGCTGCGGTGGCGGCGCAGGAACACGGCGATGCCGGCGCCCAAGTCCTCCCGGTGCAGTTGCCATGCGCACCAGTCGTGATAGGAGATCGTCAGCGGCAGCAGGTGATGGAAGTCGCCCGTAAAGAAGGGCCGGACGCTGCGCCATTCGGCGATCGCCGCCCTAGCGTCCTCCATCGGGAAGTCGTCGTCGAGCAGCGTCTTGCCCTTCGCCATGATATCCAGTGCCTTCGTCCCCGATGACACATCATCGGGCGGGAAGTCCTTGTGGTCGATGTGAAAGCCGAACATGAAGCCGCCGATGATCTCGCTTCGAGTGCCGTACGGCGTGAAGTTCCAAACCCCGCCGCCGAACAAGGGCACCCAGTGGGCCAGGCCGGCGTTGATGCACTGGTCGCCCACGTGCAGCCCCAGGCCGAAGATCATCCCGTACGCGTCGTGGAAGTCGCTGGGCCACAGGGGCAGCGAACGGGACATGGTCTCCAAGTCGATGCGGCGACCGCCGCTGGCGCAGTTGTCGATCCACAGGCCGGGATGCCGCGCCCGCAGCTCGTCCCACATCTCGTACAGCCCCGTGATGTAGCGGATTTCGCTGATCCCCACCCGATCCGGGCCTTCCGCAGCGTCGGCGACCTGCCAGTAGGCCAGCGGATCGAAATTGTGGTCCTGGCGGTAGATATCGATCCCGTGCTCCGTGATGCCATCCGAAAGCAGGTCAGTCAGGAAGCGCCGGGCTGCGGGGTCCCCCAGGTTGAAGAGGAGGTTGTTCGGGTTCGACTCGCTGGCCACCAGGAACTCCGGGTGCGTGCGGTGTAGTTCGGTGTTGAGCTGCACCCGTTCCGGCTCGTACCACAGCACGAACTTCAGCCCACGGGCGCGCGCTGCGTCGCTGATCGGCCGCAGCCCGTTGGGGAACTTGCTCCGGTTCACCGACCACGACCCGACCTCCTGCCACCACTGGCCCGTGCCGCCGAACCAGCACGCGTCGATCCAATGCACGTCCGCGCCGATCTCCGCGACCCGCGGCCCGACCTTCATCTCATACTGCTCGCCCGCCTGGTTGGTGAGGTAGAAGTAGAACTGGAGGCACTGCGCTGAGGGCGGCTGGACCAACTGGCCGTCGAGCCGCGGCATATAGTGCGCCAGCAGCAAACGGCGCAGTAAGTTGTTGCCCGTCTCCATGTCATCACCGCTCCACTCCAGGAGCAGGATGCGCGGGGTGCGGATCTTTTCCCCCGGGTGGAGGCGGAGATGCGTCCGTTCCATGCCGGCCTTGATGTGCAGCGCTTCGGGTCCGCGCTCGAACGACGCGCGCCACTGCCCGGACCAGCCGATCGCCATCACCAGGCCGCCCCCGTCGCGCTGAAGGTTCATGAAGGGGAAGGCACCGTTCGATGAGCGGCCCCCGCGAGGAGAGAGCGTCTTCTGGGCGCCAGGACGCAGCTCGGAGACCTGGGGCAGGAAATCGTCCATCTGGCACAGGCTGCCGTTGGCATGGTGAAGGCGCAGCCGCTCCTGGGGTGAGAGCGACATAGAGACGTCCAGCGGGAGGATCTCCTCGATGATCGGTGTATCGGCTGAGCCGTGGTTTTCGAGCTCGACGACCCATTCGACGGCAGGAAAGTCGGTGAATCGGCGGACCGTGGCACTCACTTCCAGGCCTTCGGGCGATTCCAGACATGATACGTGAAGGATCGTCTCGGTTGGGGATTCCGTGACGGATGTCCTTCTGGTCCAGCCCCGAAGGAATTCGTGCGAGGGCTTTCCGCCATAACAAAAGGAGAGGCTCGGGAGGTCGGCCGATGAAAGGATCGACATGCGGTTTTTCTCCTCTGTGGGGTCTTGACAACCAGACCAGGTTGTGGTAGATTGTAACATCTCTAGTGCACCTTTTCATAAGTTCTTCGACTTTCATTATGTAGAGTTAGATTGCACGTTAACAACAGGTGTGGTATCATTGGCGCCACTTCATTCTCTTGGAGATGCGTCATGCAACCACACAAATAT
>VGYL01000927.1 GCA_016872975.1 Planctomycetota bacterium | reverse complement strand
ATGGGCATGATCCCCTGGCTCTGCAAATGCCAGATCAGATAGGCATCTTCCTCACGCAGTGCGTGATCGAAATCCCACGAATCTATCCCTTCCACCAGCACTACCCATTTCAGCCCCATGCTGACGACCTCAGTCACCAGACGATCGGTCGCTGCCTTGAAGTGTCTGGTAGCAGGGCACCAATGCACCCCACGTCCGTTGTCGCCAGGTGGCCGCGGGAAGGCGATCGGTTGTCCGCAGGTCGGCCTGGTCGGCGCAGGCGACGCTGCAGAGGGCCGTGGAGCGGCCGCGGATGTCGCCGGCGCATCGGTGTGCGTGATGCGCACGATGGCAGGCGCCGGGGTCGGGGGCGCCGGCGCCTTGGGGAGGTTGAGCAGCACGAGCATCCCGGCACAGACGCACAGGAACATCAGAAAAAGGAAACCACCGACCCGTCTGGCGCACATGCGTTCCCCCGAATTCTCTGGAAGCGATTCTGCAGAGTCCTACCAGTAGGCGCGCCAGGCGCCGCTGCCGCGAAGCGCCAGTCCCAGCCGCATGCCGGGTGGACTATAGCCCTGCGGCGCGCTGCAGTTTCGATCACCGATCTCGTAGCGGATCATGATGTCGCCCCCCTGACCCTCCTGGAGCGTGATGCACAGGCCCTGTTCTGCCTGCTTTGCCCAACCCAACCTGGCGCGTACCCCCTGACGCTCGCGCCAGACCTTCCCGAAGCCTCGAACTGGCTGCACCAAACCTGTGGGCGGAGACAGGCTAGAATCGCTGGCCGGCTGGCCCTCTTGCCAGAGGTCAGCGAAGGCCTGCCATTGACCCTCTGCGTAGAATACGGCGATCACCTTGTGATCTTCGCGCCATAGCATGGCGCCACGCTCGAACGGCTGCCAGGCAGCCCAGGTCGTCTGAGCCTGTCCACTGGGACAACCCAAGCCCTCCTGCTGCCACACGTCACGGAATATCCCGGCCGCTTCAATCGCACAACGCGAGGGGGCAGGCAGGACTTTGCCCTGTGGCGTTTCAGTCGCCCTCGGGCGTGGGGTCGCGGTGGGAGTCAGAGTCGGCGTTAACCCGCGGTCCGGCGTGCTTGAGGGGAAAGGCCTGACAGTAGGGGCCGGCATTGTCGAGAGGGGAAACACGATAGTCGGTGCGGGCGTAGAAAGGCGAACGGGCGTCGGTTTCCTCCCTAGCTCGAGCGCGATCTGCTCGCCACGATTGTAGAAGCGTTCCCCGACGAAGCTGAGGGGATACACGGTGACAGATACCAGGCACAGACCCGCTACGAACCAAAAGCCCCAATGCAGAACCGCTTTTCCGGTGCGTTGGAGGATGAAGGCCAGTGCCTGCACAAAGAGCACGGCAAGCGGAAAGATGGTGACTGAGAACGTCAGAATCCGCAGCGGTAGCCCAAGATCCGCCAGGATCTCTCCTGTCAGAGACAGTAGCAGGGAGAACAGCACATCAATGACAAGGACCTCAAAGAGCTTCACCGTAGACTCAAACTTCATTGGGCCTCCCCTTTACCTGGCAGCGACCCCAGTAACCAGAAGACTGGCAGCAATCCAGCCGCTCAGGAACCCTGCCAAAACGGCCGCGAGCCCGTCGTGCGTCCCCAGGTAGGTTGCAACGCCGACCATGATCGCCGCCCCGAAAAGCCCCTTGAGACCACTGGCTACGATGTCGCGATGATGAGCCGTAGCAGCGTACACCTGCGCGGCCGTGACTGGCTCGCCAAAGCCGAGCCTGGCCCCATAGTACATGCTGACAAACGGCAGTCGCCAGATCCAGTACAACGATAGAACCACCCCCGCCGTGATCAGCAGGAGCAGCACGATACCCAACGCCATGATCAAGCCCTGCGATGCAGTCGTTCCAAAAAGCGCCCTCCAGCTTCCCGGCAGATCGCTCCTCGATGCTTCTGGAAGACCATACAGCCAGGCCACGGCAATCCCCCAACCACTGGCTGGAACCAAGGATATCAGCAGGCCAGCCAGGGAACTCAGCAACGACAGGAGGAAAGCAACCGGGTACCGCCACAGACCCCTGGCGCGAGCTGTCCGTTGGGCTATAGGCGGTCCAACCGAAATCTGCTGGAGTGCTCGCCTGAACTCAGCAGCCGTCTGGAATCGCTTTGGGGGACTCAGCTCCACTGCGCGCAGAATAGCGTTCTCGACATTCGGCGAAATGCGCGGGTTCAGATGGCGAGGTGAGATCAGAGCGCTGCCGCCGGCAGCACGGCGTGGCGCCTCTGGAGGCGCAACTCCTGTCAACAGGTAGTAGACTGTACAACCCAAAGCATAGATGTCCGAACGTTCATCGGTGGCGCCCAGGCCGTATTGCTCTGGCGGCGAAAATCCGGGGGTAATCGCCCTGGCAGCCGTGACCGTGGCCTGCCTGCCGGCGTCAACCTTGGCAATACCGAAATCTATCAGCATGGCCTGGCCTGTAGATGTGATCTTGATGTTAGCTGGCTTGATGTCGCGATGGATCACGGGCGTTCGACGGCCGGTAGAGGAATCCACCCAGGTATGCATATACTCCAAAGCATCAAGCAATTGGCTGGCCCAGGTCAGGATCGCAGACTCCGGCAGAGGACCGCGCTGCTGAACCATCTGCTCCAGTTCTTCGCCCTCCACATAATCCATCACCAGGTATTGGCGGCCCGGCGGCTCTATGAAATGATCAGTCACCTGAGGCAGGTTGGAATGGCGCAGGCGCGCCAGAATCACGGCTTCGCGCTGGAACTGATCTTGCGCGCCCTGCGACGAATCGAAGTTCTCCTTGATCGCCACGGCCAGACCCGGCAGGTTTTGATCTCCGGCCAGGTAGACCGCGCCCATGCCGCCCTGTCCCAGGACGCGAGCAATCCGATAGCGGCCATGAAGAACCGTGTTCGGTGTGAGCAGATTTATCATCAACCCCTCGCGACACTCAAAATCCCGCTATCGGTCGCCGCTACTTCAGGGTCGCGACCTTCCCATCGGTCGCTGTCGTCCTGCCTGGTTGAACGGCGACATCGGTCAGCATACCGACGCCCTCAACTTCCACAACGTAGACGCCAGCAGTCACATCCCAGCGGATCGCCCCCGT
>VGYL01000926.1 GCA_016872975.1 Planctomycetota bacterium | reverse complement strand
CGAAACGGACCGCGTGCTCGCCCAGCATACGGCGCAGATTGCCGACAACACCTGCGCGCTGGAGGTCCCGTTGCCCCGGGAGTTGCGCGGCAGCGTCTTTCTCACCGCCACCGTCGTGCGACCGGTTGATCCGGACCGGGAAAGCTGGCTGCCGCATCGCGGCCTGGGCGCCGTCCAGGTGCTGATGGACCACACCGAGCGGCGGCTCCCGGTGGCGATCAGCGCCCCGACGAAAGAGCAGCCCGGCCGGACGGTGACCGTTACGGTGGATACCGGCCGTCCGGCCGATCCGAACCGGCCCGCCTGGGTCCACGTGTGGGC
This sequence comes from Planctomycetota bacterium, assembly GCA_016872975.1. Taxonomy (GTDB): domain Bacteria; phylum Planctomycetota; class Phycisphaerae; order Sedimentisphaerales; family Anaerobacaceae; genus PLanc-01. Next base: position 2,763 of record VGYL01000926.1, on the reverse strand, counting down.
GGTGGACGAGGGCATCCTGCTGGCGGGGGCCTACAAGACGCCGGAGTTGTTCGATTACTTCCTTGGGCCGCGGACCCCGGGGGTCTGGACGGCGGACATCTTCTACTGGCTGTTGCCCGACTACAAGCGTCCCAGCGGGATGGCCCGCATCGGCGGCGATGGGTACGAAATGGATGCCTTGCGTCGCAGCCCGGTGGCCATGCGCACCCGCGCGCCGGCCATCGTCTGGCGGCAAGCCGGGCCGGTCGATCCCAACGGCAGGGCGACCGTGTCGCTGCCACTGCCCGACCTGACGGGCCAACTGCGGATCATGGCGGTGGCCGTGGACGGGGACCGTTACGGCTCAGCCGGCCAAGCCATGACGCTCACAGCGCCTCTGGTGATGGAGGCGAGCTGGCCGCGGTTTGCCGCGCCCGGCGACCGGTTCACCGTGCCGGTGAAGTTCTTCAACTCGACGGATCGTCCGCTGCGCCTTCAGCTCGCGACGGAAGTCACAGGCCCCCTGGCGCTGGCTGAGGATACAAATGATGTTGTCGTCGCGCCCGGTCGGCCGGTCACACGCCTGCTCCAGGCGACCGCGACCGCCATGGGACCGGCGCAGGTCAAGATCGCGTCCGTTGAGCAGGAGTCGGCGGATGCGCCGATGGCCGCGCGCAGTGAAGGGGTCCTGCCTGTCCGGCCTGCAACGGCATTGCATACCACGGTGGAGCTGAAGGCGGTCCCGGCGGGGCACGAACTGCGGTTCGAGCCGCCCGAAGCCTTTATGCGAGACACGGTTCGGATGACCGTCTCCGTCAGTGCGCGGCCGAGCGTGGCGCTGGAGGCGGCCCTGGAAGAGCAGATCCGCTATCCGTATGGCTGCGTGGAGCAGACGAGCAGCCGGCTGCTCTCTCTGCTGTACGCGTCGCAGATCCTGGACCCCAATCGGGCCGCGACCATCGACGATATGGTCAAGGCCGGCATCGTGCGGCTCTGGTCCATGCAGACCGCCTCCGGGGGCCTGAGCTACTGGCCCGGCGGGGCGACCTCGTGTCTGTGGGGGACGGCCTACGCCGCCCATTGTCTGCTGGAGGCCCGCAACGCGGGCTACGAGATCGACCGGCGGTTCACGGGCGAGTTGGCCAAGTTCCTCGAAAGTCGGCTGCGTGCGACCGAGAACGAGGAGGCCGACTTGGGGACCAAGGCCCTGATCTGCCGGGTACTGGCGACGTTCGGGGACCCGCCGCATGGCTGGATGGCCCGCCTTGCCGAGCAGAAGGATAAGCTGGACCTCGCCGCCCTGGCCCATCTGGCGGGGGCGTTCCATACGCTCGGCAACCGGGAGAAGGCCCTGTCCCTGTTGCCCGACAGCCCGCCCAGTACGGAGGTCGCCACGACGACCGCCGGGCGCTTGACCTCGCAGATCCAGCAGGAGGCCCTTTGGCTCAGCACGCTGCTGGAGATCGAGCCGAATCATCCGATGGTGGCTCCGTTGGCGGATGGGCTCAACAAGGCCCAATCCCGTGGTCAGTGGGGCAGCACCTTGAACAACGCGGCCGCGATTGCCGCTTTGACGCGCTACCAGGCGCTGATGAGCCGGGACCAGCCGCAATTCGCGGGCGCGATCCAGGCCGGGAACGGGCCGGCGGTGGCGTTCACCCACGAGAAGCCGGCTTCGCTGGAGGTCCGCGGGCCGGCCGAGCCGGTTACAATCTCCTCCACCGGGCATGGGACCCTCTACGCGATCGCCACCAGCAGGGGATTAGTGGGGGATCATCTGGTCGAGCCCTATAACCGCCGGCTGCATATCGAGCGCCGCTGGGTGGATCGCGAGGGCAAGCCCGTGGACGCCAACAGCCTCAGGGTCGGGGACCTCGTGCGGGTCGAGATCGTGGTCAGCACGCCCGGCGACGCCGTTCACAACGTGGCGGTGGTCGATGCCCTGCCCGGCGGTATGGAAGTGGAGAACCCGCGCCTGGCCACCTCCGCCCAGACTGGGGATCTCATCGACGAGCCGCCCGACCGCGTGGAGTTCCTGGACGATCGTGTCGTGCTGTTCTGCACGGCCGATTCCACGCCCCGGGTCTACCGGTACGCCCTGCGGGCGATCACCGCGGGCGAGTTTTCGCTGCCGCCCATCCAGGGCTCGTGCATGTACGACCCCGCGGTGGCCTGCCTGGGCCGGGCCGGACGCATGGTCATAGGAAGGATAGAGTAATGGAATCGTGGCCCGTGACCCGGGGGCGGGAGCACCTGATCCGTCCGATCAGACAGATCGGACGGATCGGACGGATCTTGAGATTCCTCCTGCTGGCGGCAGCCGTGTCGGCGGTCGTTCTGGCGGCGGCGTTTGGGCTCGCCTGGCATCTGTGCCCCTTTCCGGTCGAGCGTCTGCGGCAATGGTCCACCAGTCCCGCCGTGCTCGATGCCAAGGGCCGGCCCATGCTCAGTCTCGTCGGTCCGGACGAGCAGTGGCGGATGCCCGTGGGCCTGGCGGATGTTTCGCCCTGGTTGATCCAGGCGACGATTGCGGTGGAGGATGAACGGTTCTATCGGCATCCCGGCGTGGACCCCTTGGCGGTGCTGCGGGCGATCGGGCAGAACGTGCGGGCCCGGCGGATTGTCTCGGGGGCCAGCACGCTGGACATGCAGGTATGCCGGATGATGGAGAATCGTCCGCGTACGGGTCGCGCGAAGCTCGTGGAGATGTTCCGAGCCCTGCAGTTGAACCGCCACCGGAGCAAAGAGGAAATCCTGGAGATCTACCTCAACGCCGCACCCTAC
>VGYL01000925.1 GCA_016872975.1 Planctomycetota bacterium | reverse complement strand
GCATGGTGGAACTCCTTTCCGCCAAGACAAAAAACAACTGTCTTTATCGACGACTCGAAGGTTTTTTTCCAGACCACTTTTTCTCCTACAAAACCGTAATGCTCCCATACAATACCCTCTCGACCGGGAAGAAGGACGCCGCGATCGTCAAGATGACCCCGTTGAGAATCATGGCTCCCGTTCCCAGAGTGATCGAAAAAACCTTGTGCGCCAGGATATAGAGAATCTCCGCCCCTCCGGTGGAGCCGTACGAACGCAGCATGATGGCGGTACCCAGCCCCACCATCGCGCCGCCGATGACAGCACTCAACATCTTGTCATCGATCTCGATGGAAAACGTCAGGCTGTGCAGCATCAAGGAATACAGAGCCATTCCCCAGAGAGAATACAACACGAACCGACGGCCGAGAAAGCGCCAGGCGAGAGCGAAGACCGGGAGATTCAGCAGGAGGTAGATCGTTCGACGGACAGGATCGGGTACTGGAAATACAGCAGGAGGGCGGCTCCGGTCAGACCCCGCGACAGGAAGCCCTGCGGCACCAGGATTCCTCGGACCGCAAAGGCGCAGAGGGCGCTCCCCAGCGCGAGCAACGCCGTATGATAGAAGAAGTCCTGCAATTGTCGGAGCACGGCTACAGTCCCCGGAAAACGGTCTTTGCGCGTTTCGTGTCGGGTTCGCGGGGCGGCTCTGTTTGGGAAGCGCACAGCATTCTCTACAGGTGAAAGTCGCCCGCGGCTTCGGGCTGATAGAGCAGCGCGTCGATACGGACGTGGCCTTCGACTATATCTCCGGCCCGGCGTCCCAGAAGCGAAAGCCCCAGCGGGCTGAGGACCGAGACGTCGAACTTCTCGATATCTGCCTCCCGGCAGGCGTCCGCCGGGAAGACCAGGGACAAGGCCATCTCGTGATCCACGTGATCATCTTTCAGACGTATCTTGGAGTTCATGGTGATCACGTCCTGGGGGATGTCGCGGGGGGCGACGATGTCGGCCGTTTCCAGCAACTGCTGGAGTTGGTCCAAGTACGGGTTGAGCTTGGATCCCGGGGTCCGGGCGCCTGCCAGCAAGAGGTGAAGACGCCGGGAATCGAACTCCGTTACGCGGCGCGGAGGCACCGGACGGGGACGATCTTCCGGGCGACGGCGCGGGCGGACCGCCAGAGCGATTCCCCGAGTCCGGCAGAAATCCGCGATCCGGGTGGTCACCAGTTGCCACTGAAACGCCGACAGCCCCTCGCGAAAGCGGTGGCCCGCCGCCGTATAGAAGATCTCGTGGGTCTCTTTCGTATGATGTACGTGGTGGCACTGAATCTGCCCTTGCCACCAGCAGAGGTGGTAATACTTCTCCGCCTGTGGTTCCGTCTCCGTAATGGCTTGCGATACGAGGTGTTGGATCTCTTTATCGATCATGGCATCTACTCCTTTCCGGCGGTTTGTGCCGGCCGTCTTCCTGTACAATCCTTGATTCCCCGGCGGTTTTCCCGCCGTTTTCCGCGGCCTGGATGCGCGTGGCCCCCGACAAGGACGGTCGCCGATGGATGTCGCGCCGCGGTCTCTGTTTCGGCTTCTTCGCAGGGTGGACCTGGGCAGGGACCGAGCGCCTCATCATCTCGACAGGCGAAAGCCGCCGGAGGCGCAAAGAAGGCAACAATCAACAGGGGGCACGGGGTGAGGGCCCTGTCGGAACGTAGCCTGCCGGCAGATCATCCCTGGGTGAGAAACAGGGGCGGCTGCCCGCGCAGATACACCCCGGCAGGTTGCGTAGGTATTGATCGAGGACAGGTGTCCGCCACGATCCGAAGGACGCGGCGAAGAAGAGATGGATATGCAGCCTAGTCATTTCGGTACATCCTCTCAGCGTCAGAAGAACGACCAATCGGTCGAGAGCTTGTTCATCACGTGCATGGCCACAAGATCCACGCCCGCTAGCGACATTCACAGTTCCTTTCCGTGCGACCCTGTACTTCCAGCGCGCCCTATGCGGCGCATACCAAAACCCGCCGGAGAAGCCAACCCCCTGTCCTTGCTCGAGGGACCAAGGCTCACAGTATCCGGACGATAGACAACAACACTCGGATTATGTGGGAAAGCCTATCACCACGCGTGGACTTTGTCAACCCCCAAGGCGCAGAAGAATCTCCTGGTTCGAGCCCGCGCTCGGGGGATCGGGGCCCGGAACCCCGTTGGGGGTGCCCTCACGAAGGTCTTGGGGCCGCTACGAGACGGCGACGACACAGACCGTTCCCGAAAGACACCTCCAACGACCTCTTGGCGCGTTGGCGTGGAGCGACCGCCTATAGCTCATAATCGCCGGCGGCCTCCGGCTGATAGGGCAAATCCAGAATCCGCAGATGCCCGTCGATTCTGTCGCCGACTCTTCGCCCCAGCATCGACAGGCCGGTGTGGGTGAAGATCGACAACTTGGGTCGATCCACATCGCTGCCGCGGGCGTCCGCCGGGAACACGAGGAACAGGGTTGCCTCGATGTCGTCGTCTTCGTTCCGCAGTCGGACCAGGGAGTTCATGGTGACCACATCTTCCGGGACCTCCTGGGGCATGACAACGTCGGCGGCTTCCAACAGCCGCTGCAGCCGGGCGGCGTAGGCACGGGCCCGCCGATCGGATTCCATTGTCCGCGCGTGGGACAGCAGGGCGTGGAGGCGCAGGACATCGGATTCCGTCAACTGACGACGATGCGTCGGGTAGGCGTAGTCCTCCCGGCGAGCGCCGGAGTGCACGTCGAGAACGATGCCGCGTCGCCGGCAGAATTCGGCAATCCGCTCCGTTGCCAACCGCCACTGAACGGCCGACATGTTGTTGAGAAAGATGTTGCCCAAGGCGCTGAAGAAAACTTCATGGCTGTCCTTGGTGTGGCGCACATGATGGCACTGCACGCTCTTTTCCCACCAGCACAGATGGTAGTACTTCTCGGCCACCGGCTGTGCCGCGGCAACGGCTCTTGCCAGGATGTCTCTGATCTGTCTATCCGTCATCGGATCCTCTCCTTTCTGCGTCCTGATCCGGAGGAGTCCGGTTGTCCTTGCGTCGCAGGAAAGCAAAAAAGGCAAGCTGTTTCTATGTCAGGGGG
>VGYL01000924.1 GCA_016872975.1 Planctomycetota bacterium | reverse complement strand
GCCACCCGCGGGCGGTCCTTCGTGCCGGTACTTTGCCCTTCCATGCTGCACCAATCCTGTCCGCCTCTGTCAGTTCTACTCGCAAAACGAGTCCATCCCCATCCTACGCGAATGGTCGAGTCCGAGTGCCCCCACTCCCGGAAAAAAGCCCGGATCCCAGGCAGAGCAAATTCCTTTGGCAGAACCGAGCCGACTCATCAGTCGGATCAGACAGATCGGACGGATCTTGGGATTCGTTCGGGATTTGGTGCTTCCGCCCCCGGGGCGTTTGGGATCTGCTCGGGATTTGGCGCTCCCGGCCTCCTACTTCTGCGGCAGCGTGATCAAGACGTGCCCGCTCCACTCCTCGCCGCGGACGCGCAGGAGCACTTTGCCCTTCTGCTTCGCCCGGGCCAGCGCCTCGTTGTACTGGCGGACGTTGCGTACGGGCTCACGGTTTACCTCCGTAATCAGCATGCCCGGCTCGAGGCCCTGTTCATCCGCCAGCGAGCCCGGCTCCACGTCGGCGACAAAGACGCCGGCCAGACCCTCGTAGCCGAGCCGCTCCGACAGATCGCGCGTCAGCGTATGCACCGACAGGCCCAGAGGATCCTGCGTCTTGCCGGCCCGGCCGCCGGTGGCGATTTCCCCCGCCTGCGGCCGCTTGTCCAGAACGATCGTGAGATTCCGGCGCTGGCCGTCGCGCAGAACCACCACGTCGACCTTGCTGCCGGGCTTTCGCCCGGCGATGCGGTTCATCAGATCGTTCGCGGTCGCAACCGGCTCGCCCTCCAGCTCCACGACGATATCATCGGCCTTGAGCCCGGCCTTGGCCGCCGCCGAGGCTTCCAGCACCCGGCCGATGATGGCCCCCTTGTCGCTGGGGGCGCCGAAGAACTCGCCCATGCCCGGCTCCAGACTGTCGATCTCGACGCCGAGATACCCGCGCACGACGGTTCCACTTTCTTTCAGTTGCTCGTACACCCCCTTGGCCATGCTGATGGGAATGGCCAGGCCGATGCCGATATTGCCGCCCGGGCCGATAATCGCCGTGTTAATCCCCACGGCCTTGCCGTCGAGGTTCAGCAGCGGCCCGCCGGAGTTGCCAAAGTTGATGGCGGCATCCGTCTGAATGAAATCCTCGAAATCCGCCACACCCAGCCGGTTGCGCCCTTTGGCGCTGACGATCCCGGCGGTGACGGTGTGGCTCAGAAAGCCGAACGGGTTGCCGATGGCGATCACCCACTCGCCGACCTCCAGGACATTGGAGTCGGCCAATTCCACATAGGGCAGATTCCCCGCCTCGATGCGAATCACCGCCACGTCCGTCTCCGGGTCGGCGCCGACGAGCTTGGCGTTGAACTTGCGGCCGTCGCCCAGTTGCACGCTGATCTCCTGGGCCTCCCCGACCAGGTGGTTATTGGTCAGGATGAAACCGTCCGCGGTAACGAGAAAGCCCGAGCCCTGCGCCACTTCCTTCGGCTGCGGCGGCTGATAGCCGCGCGGGGTCCGGCGTCGGAAGAAGAAGTCGAAGGGGGTACGGCCGTAAGGGCTGGCCTCGCCCGGGGCAGGCTCCCGCAGATCCGCCGGCGCCGCGAACGTCGCCCGGATGCCCACCACGGCGGGTGAAGCCTTGCCCGCGATCGAGGCGAAGGCCTTGCCCATCCGGCGCAACACCGCCACGCTCTGGTCGTCTTCGCCATACGCACCCACCGGCAGGCTGGAAAGCGCCAGAACGAAAACCAGGGACGCCGGGAGGAAGCGGAATCGATTCGTGCGGTGCACCAGCGCTACGCCCATCAGGACCTCCAGTTTCCAGGCTGTCGGGTGTGCCAGGCACACCATCTCCTTTGCCTGCTGCTCTTCGGTGTGCCCGGCACACCCCACTCCCCACGTCGGCTCACAGGGCCTCGGACATGAATCAGGAGCAGCGCGATTCTATCCCGCCCGCGCCGCGACCGTCAAATCTTTTCCCGCGGCCTTGACGATGGCTCCATCGCGACGTGGCCATCCCGGCAGGCCTCTTTCGGTGTTTTCCTCATTTCCCCACGCGCTGCCACCGGTACCATGAAAGCTGTCCGCCGTAGCATGGGCGTCCCGCCCATGAGTAACACGGGCGTCCCGCCCGTGAGCAGCATGAGTACCTTGCCCATACACGGGCGAGACGCGCGTGGTACAACATGGGCGGAACGCCTCATTGTTCTACCCATCTCGGCACGGTAGAACCGACAGGGTGGCATCGCCAAGGCCTCTGGCCTTGACGATGGCTTTCTCGCGTACTGTCGAGGTGCCGTCGAGGGCGTCAACCATCGTCAAAGGCGGAGCCTTTGGCGATGCCACCCCTCGCGACAAGGCCGAGATGGGTAGAACGTAGAACAATGGGACACCTTGCCCATGAGTCCCAGGGCTACCGTGGCCCTGGCCACGGGCGAGATGCCCGTGTTACTCATGGGCAAGATGCCCATGCTACTTGTTGCCGAAAGGAGATCGGACCATGAAGCGCATGTCAGCCAGAGCAGTCGTACTCGTAGTGGCCCTTGCGGCCGGCAGCGTACTGGGCGCCGCCGCGCCCACCCGGCTCACGACCGAGATGCAACCGTTGACCCTCCGCCAGATGGCGCTCTTCAAGAACGGCCTGGGCTTCTTCGTGGGCGAGGTCGCCCTGCCGGCCGGCCAGACGGCCCTGCGCTTCGCCCTGCCGGCCGTGCCCTCCCAGGGGACCTTCTGGCTGTCATATCCGGCCCAGGTCCGGCCTCAGAACATCGTGGCCCGCCGGACCGAGGCGGCGGGCAAGATGCTCGAAGCGATCTCCATCCCGGAGATCCTCAAGGCCAATATCGGCCGGGAGGTCCGGCTGATCGTCGATGCGAAGGTCATCTCCGGGCGGATCACGGGTTTCACGCAGGACCGCCGGCCCATCCGGCCGCTGCCCTACGCCGCCGGCACGCCGCAGCGCGACGCCGAGCGCGCGATCATCTGGCCCACCTACTACTACAACGCTACAAGTGCCCCCAGTGACACTGGGTTATGCTTTCCAACGTGATGCCGAGGGCTTGTAGACGAGCGATCGTCCGGCGACGGTGGCAGCGGGCGGCCTTGGCGATGCGCTGTTGCGT